>NZ_JAUBPE010000108.1:0-16619 GCF_036700565.1 Microcoleus pseudofavosus SVA1_A4 | reverse complement strand
AAATTTTTAAAATATTGTCGAGTCGTTATCGGAATCGCCGTCGCCGTTATGGTCTGCGTTGTAATTTGTTGTCAGCACTTTACAATTATGAGTTAGCTTTCAGGTCTAAAATTCAAAACCTTTAATTATAACATAGATTTTTTTTGCAAGAGGTCTATTGTAGCATTCTGGTTTTCAAGAGCGATCGTCCCCGAAGCTACTTTAGTAGCGAGCGCTACTTTTTTAGTACAATCTTATTGAAATCTATCGATTATGAACAGAAAATCCCTGGGAATCCATTTAATGAATCGGCTGAGCTATCCTCAAAAATTTACCTTAATAGGTTTTCTATTTGCGATGCCGTTAACCTTGGTCATGTACCTGCTGATTTACGAAATTAACAGCAGGGTAGATTTTGCCCAAAAAGAAATCTACGGTAATCAATACCTGCGCCTGCTGCGCCAGTTGAGGGAATACATACCGAAGCAACTTTTAGATTATCAGGGTTTAAATCCCAATTTAAGCAATCCAGAGTCCCGGGCAAATTTAGAAGCTAAGATTGACGCGAACTTTCAATCCCTGGCAAATACCGATCGCCAGTTAGGAAAAAAATTATTTTCTAGCGATAATTTTAATAACCTTTATCAAAATTGGCAAAATTTTAAACTTCGTCGCAGCCATTGGAGTTTAGAAACTTACGATGTTGTCTATAAAAAATTAGCATCTGACATTAATAGATTGAGCGTTCACGTCGGCGATACTTCCAATTTAATATTAGACCCCGATTTAGATACCTATTATTTGATTGATGCTACCTTATTGAAGCTTCCAGAAATGCAAAAAATATTGTCAGAGATTAGGCTAATTTCTCAAAAAAACAGCTTCCGCTCCGATGCCACACCTGAAGAAAGAGCGAAACTGATTACTTTGGCTGGCAAATTGAGAGAACTTAATCAGGATTTAGCAATCAATATGGAGGTAGGATTTAGCAATAATCCTCACGGGAATCTGCGACAGAAACTAAGCGATAATTTGACAAAATTTAATTCGGTAGTACAGCAGCTAACTGGGCAAATAGATAAACTGATTTATCCCACAGCCTTAGTGGAATATTATGCCTATTTTGATGGCAGCGATCGAGTTCTGGATTCGAGTTTGGAACTGTGGGACGAAACTGTTAACGAATTAGACTTTTTGCAGCAAAAACGCCTCGATATTTTTCTTACAAAAAAACACCTAATTTCTATTTTTGTGTTAATAAGTTTAGCCACAGTTATTTATTTATTTGTATCTTTTTACAGGGCTGTTATGCAAACTGTATTTATCCTTGACGAAGCTGCAAAAAAGATGGCAAGCGGCAATCTAGATCACAAAATTATTTTGGATAACAGAGATGAACTGGGGCAAGTTGTGGGTGCGTTTAACAATATTGCCGAGGCTTTAGTTAGTGCGAACCAAGAAGTTACTGTTCTCAACGATCGCCTAAAAGCCGAAAATATGCGGATGAGCGCTGAACTAGATGTTACTCGCAAGATTCAGCAGATGCTGCTGCCGAAAGACCGAGAACTAAAGGAAGTTATCGGCTTAGATATTGCGGGATTTATGGAAGCTGCTGATGAAGTAGGCGGCGACTATTACGACGTACTCCAGCACGAAGGTAGAGTGAAAATTGGCATTGGCGATGTGACGGGACACGGATTGGAGAGCGGCGTTTTAATGATTATGGTTCAAACGGCAGTGCGAACTTTGCTCGCCTACAAAGAACCCGATCCGGTCAGATTTTTAAGCGCTATTAACAGTGCAATTTACGATAACGTGCAGCGGATGAAATGCGACAAAAACGCTAGCCTTGCCTTGCTCGACTATGAGGAGGGGATGCTGAAGTTAAGCGGCCAGCACGAAGAAATGATTGTCGTGCGGTATAACGGTTCTGTAGAGCGGTTTGATACGATCGATTTGGGTTTCCCGATCGGGCTGGATGCAGATATTGCTGAATTTGTTGCTGAAACAATTGTGCAGTTGCATTCAGGAGATGTGGTAGTGCTGTACACTGACGGGATTACGGAAGCTAAAAATATGGATAAAGTGCTTTACGGTTTAGAGCGGTTAATTGAGGTAATACAGATTAATTGGCAGCGAACGGCCGCAGAAATCAGGCACGCTGTAATTAAAAACGTGCGATCGCACATCGGCGAACAAAAAATTTTTGACGACATCACATTGCTGGTACTCAAACAAAAATAGGTAATGGGGAATGGGGCAAAGAGGTCATTGGGCATAGGGAATGGGGCATGGGGCATGGGGCATGGTAGCAAATAACAATTAACAATTAACAAATAACAATTAACAATTAACAATTAACAATTAACAACAGTCAACAGTCAACAGTCAACAGTCAACAGTCAACAGTCAACAGTCAACAGTCAACAGTCAACAGTCAACAGTCAACACTCAACACTCAACAGTCAACACTCAACAGTCAACCAACAAATAATATGATTCAGATTTTCGGCGATTTCATCGAGCGGTCAGTTAGCCAAGAATACTTAATAATTGGGTTTTCCCCGAGTTCGATTCCCATGAAGCAGCGGTGGCGGAACAACGGTTTGTCGGCGGATTTTCTGGCTGACTACTTGACGAGTTTTTTTCCTGGAAACGAAGACGACCCCTCGACAATTGAAAGACAAGCTGAAATAAAAAGCGCTGTTAGCTACATTGCTAACGAGTTATTAGAGAATGCGATGAAGTTTAATGATGAAACCTCGGAGTACCCGATCGACATTAAACTGCAATTAGAGAGCGACGGAGTGATTTTCTCAGTTGCTAACAGCATCCCTCCGCAAGCTGTGGGCAAGTTTCAGGCTTACATTCAGCAGTTGCTGGCCTCCGAGCCTAGCGAGCTGTACATTCAGCAGTTGGAAAAAAATGCTGCTGACGAAAGCTTTATGGATTCTGGATTGGGCTTGCTGACCATGCTCACCGATTATACCGCCAAAATAGGCTGGAAGTTCAATACCGTGCAAAAAGACCCGGAAGTAATTGCGGTGACAACTATGGTGCAATTGAGAGTATAGGCCTGGTGGGCGATCGATAATATCTAAGGGACTTTTTTTTGTGGCAATGGAAATTAAGACAGAAGATTACCGGATCTGTTACGATCCAGCAACGACAACCGTGAGCTTTGTTGGCTCTCTAAGGCTTAGCGGGCCTGCGGAGTACGCGCCAATAGTGCAGTTGCTGGGCGAGGTGGCAGATGTCGAACAGGCGAAAATTACCCTCAATTTGCAGCAGTTAGAATTTTTGAACAGTTCTGGCATCAATATGCTGTCAAAGTTTATTATCGAGGTGCGCAACAAAGCCGGGGTGCAAATGGCGGTACAAGGCTCTCAACGCATAGCTTGGCAAGGTAAATCTTTGAAGAATTTGCAGCGCCTGATGCCGGGATTGCAGTTGGAATTATTATAGACACACGATTACTTTTATTGTGCGGGCTGTTGAGCAATTTTCTGTTAGTCGAGGCGCAAATTCTCGGGTTATGCTGGAAGAAGAACCATCTAGAGAACACCTACTTTTAGAAATAGAAAGATTGCGCCAGCAAGTGGAAGACTTGAAGGAGGAAAAAGCGGATCTGGAAATCTTGCTGGAAACTACTGCTGAACATTCCGATACTGTTGAAACTGAGTGGCGCTATCGAGCATTGGAGGCGGTGCGGGAAGGCGAAATCAAGCTGGCTCAATTTCTGGAAGCGATTCCGATAGGCGTGGCGGTGCTCGATTCTCAAGGCAGACCTTACTACATCAATCACGCCGGACAGCAGTTATTCGGTCAAGGGGTTTTGCCGTTAAATAACGTTAATGATTTTTCAGAAAGTTATCAAGTTTATATTGCGGGAACTGATACTATTTACCCTTCCGAGAAGTTGCCCATCGTCCGAGCTTTGAGGGGCGAAAGCGCGACGGTTGATGATATGGAAATTCATCAACCAGACAAGAAAGTTCCCCTTGAAACTTGGGGAACGCCAATTTTTGACGACACTGGAAAAGTTGCTTTTGCAATCGCAGTTTTTCAAGATGTCACGGAACGCAAACAAGCTGAAACCGAGCGCCATAAATTTATTAATAAACTATTTGAACTCAATCAAAATTTGGAAAAATCCCTGGATGCCGAATCAGAATTAACGGATGCCTACGGGCGATTTGTGCCTCATCAATTTCTAAATTTATTGGGATACGAAAGTATTATCGATGTCAATTTAGGCGACCAAGTGCAGGAGGAAATGTCGGTACTGTTTGCGGATATCCGCGACTTCACGGCGCTTTCAGAAACGATGACGCCGCAACAAAATTTTAATTTTATCAATGCTTACCTTTCGCGGATGGAGCCTGCTATTACTAGCAATAACGGCTTTATTGACAAATACATCGGCGATGCAATTATGGCTCTGTTTAGCGACTATGCAGATGATGCAGTGAAAGCGGGTATTGCGATGCTAAATATCCTGACTGATTACAACGAACACCGTCAAAGTGTCGGCTACATCCCGATTCAAATTGGCATTGGCATCAATTCGGGTTCTTTGATGCTGGGGACAGTCGGCGGCAAAAGCCGAATGGACAGCACTGTGATTAGCGATGCTGTTAATTTGGCATCTCGCATTGAAGGATTGACCAAAGATTACGGCGTACCTCTGTTAATTTCTCACCAGACTTTGGAACGGTTGCGAAATCCGGCTGATTATGCTATTCGGATTGTGGATAAAGTACAGGTAAAAGGCAAATCTCAATATGTCGTAGTCTATGAAGTATTTGATGCCGATCCTGCGGAAATTCTGTCGGCAAAGCTAGCGAATTTGCCTGTATATACTGAAGCTATGTTACTGTGCGATCGCAAGGAGTTCCGAGAAGCGGGAAAATTGTTTGAAGAGTGTTTGCGGACAAATCCGAGCGATCCGGTAGCTCGCATTTACTTGAAACGCTGTCGGGATTGGCGATCGCTTCTCAAAGGAATTTAAAGCAAGTCATTAGTCATTAGTCAACACATCAGACAGTTTTTGATTACCAACTGTAGAATGACGGTTTCAAGGCGATCGATATCAGGGCAACCCTTGCCGAGGCAAAGGATATGGGAAAACCAAGAGTTTCAGACTAGGAACTCAAAACGCCAGGGGAGGCGATCGCACTCGCAACCTCAGAAATCCGGTTTCCGACTATATTGCTCGTTAATAAACCTAGGAGGTGTGCGAAAAACCAAGTTTATAGCCCACCCATGAGTAAACACTGAAACTCTCTGGAGTGTTGTGATAATATTATGAGTAATTTGGAGTGTCAAAAAAAGACGATGAGAATCAACAAGCAGCAGCCTAGAATATCTATAAAACCTTCAGTGATTAAAGCTATAGCTCTTTTCTGTCTGTGCTGCTTGTTAACTGCAAGCTGCGGACAGAGGGCCAATCGATCGGTGAATGCGAGCGGCGAAAATGCTAATAACCGCGTTACTATTGGCACAACCTTGAAATTGCGGACGATCGACCCTGCGGACGCTTACGAAATTATATCAGGGCAACTGCTGCAAAATTTGGGCGATACTCTCTACACTTACAAGTCGGGAACTACTGAGTTAATCCCGCACTTAGCGACAGCAATGCCAAAAGTTAGCCAAGACGGATTGACATATACAATCCCCTTGCGTCAAGGCGTTATTTTTCACGACGACACACCGTTTAACGCCGCAGCAATGGAGTTTTCCTTGCAGCGGTTTATCAAAAATGGCGGCCGTCCCTCTTTCTTGTTGAGCGATGCAGTAGAATCTGTGAAAGCGACGGGCGAATACGAATTAACTTTTCAACTCAAAAAGCCTTTTGCTGCTTTTCCTTCCCTGTTGACTTTCGCCGGTACTTGTGCAGTTTCTCCAAAAGCCTACGAGATTGGGGAGGGTAAATTTAAACCCGATACGTTTGTAGGAACTGGACGCTACAAGTTGGCGAAGTACGGCAGCGATTCTCTCAAGTTTGACGTGTTTGACAAGTATTGGGGAGAAAAACCTGTTAATCAAGGAATTGACCTTTTGCTGCTTTCTAGTTCGTCAAATTTGTTCAATAGTTTTCGGACTGGTGGAGTCGATGTGGCTTATTTGTCTCTGGATGCAGACCAAGTTCAAAGCTTGGACGAGGGAGCAAAACAAGGGAAATGGCAGGAAATCGCGGGGGAAAGCAGTACGGTTAGTTACATGACGCTGAATACCAAATCTAAACCGCTGGATAAGTTAGAAGTGAGACAGGCGATCGCAGCAGCGATGGATCGCCCGCTGATTAACGATCGCGTACTGCGGGGACAAGCACAACCGCTTTACAGTCTGATTCCCACAACCTTCGACGTTCAAAAACCAGTTTTTAAAGAACTGTACGGCGATGCCAACACTGCAAAGGCTAAAGAACTTTTAACGAAAGCGGGATACTCGGCCGCCAATCCTTTTGTTCTGCAAATTTGGTATCCTTCAGCTTCCACAAAACGAGCTTTAGTGGCGAGTACGATCGAGGCGCAAGCTAAACTCAAAATGGACGGGATAATGCAGGTAGAAATTAACAGCGTTGAATCTCCGACTTTGTTTCAAAATATAGAGAAGGGGATTTATCCTGCCGTTTTAGTTGATTGGTATGCCGACTTTTTCGACGCCGACAATTACATTCAGCCGTTTTTGGATTGTGCCACCGGTTCGGCCGCCGGGGGCTGTGAAAAGGGTGCTAGTCAAGGTCAGGGTTCGTTTTATTATAGCGATCGGGTAAATGAACTGATCGACAAACAGCGCAAAGAACCAAACCCGCAAACCCGCAAAGCCCTTTTTGCTGAAATTCAAGATATACTAGGTCGAGATGTACCTTTCATCCCCCTTTGGCAGGATAAAGACTATACCTTTGCTCAAAAAAACGTGACGGGTGTCCGTCTCGAACCGACCCAATCCTTTCCCTTTTGGTTCCTGAAAAAGCAATAATTCTTTACAAGAATTGACCGGAGTTGAAACCTCAATAATTATTGCATATTTTGTGCAAAATAGGGTGATGATTGTCACAGTTTATCAAAGAGACCGATCACCCTACTCTCTCAAAAAATGTTGGATATTATTAGAGAGAGATATCGCTGAGGGTGAGTATATGAAATTTGCAATTTTAACAACAACAGGGCTGCTAATTGCGATCGGTTTTGCCTCTGGAGTCAAAGCAGAAAACGTATCACAAGTCAAGCAACTATTAGAAACTAAAAAATGTACCCAATGTGACTTGACAGGAGCGCAACTTGCTGGTATGGATCTCAGCGGAGCAGACTTGAGCGGTGCAAATCTGCGGGGTGCAAACTTGAGCGGCGCTAACCTCAACGAAGCCAAACTGAACCAAGCAAATCTGAAACAAGCTAAATTGCAAGGTGCGAGTTTAATTGCGGCTAAAATGCACGGGGCTAATTTGGAGGGTGCTGATTTGAGCCGCGCTAACCTGAGTCTGGCGGGTTTAGTAATTGCCAGTTTGAAAAATACCAACCTCACCAGCGCTAATTTAATCGGCGCTAATTTAGAAAGTGCAGATTTGGCGGGTGCGAACCTGAGAAATGCTCGCCAGTCTGTAGCGAATTTAGCAAATGTCAGCCTCCGGGGCGGCAGTTTGTCGGGAATAGACGTACAGGGAGTCAACTTGCGGGATGCAAATTTGACCAATGCAAATTTGAACGGTGCAAATTTGAACGGTTCCGACTTGACCGGTGCTAATTTAAAGAATGCCAATATGGCAAATGTAGATTTGAAAAACGCTTCTCTGCCGTAGGACGATCGCCAATTGCTATATCAAATTTCGGTGATTAACCAGCTTAATATAATGTAGGGGCAATTCTGAAATTGCCCCTACAGTTTTTTTTAATTGTAGGATTTATCTCGTTTCCGGTTGCTGCGTAGGTCAATCGATTTTAGATTTTAGATTTTAGATTAAAGAATTGAAGCATTGACCCCACGGATAAATTCGGGGGCTCCTTTATCGGATACAGGTTTTTTATTTCTCCACGGATGAATCCGGGGGCTTGTATCCTGGATGCTTTCGGTCATTGTTCGGTGTGTGAAGCTTTTCCATGGCATCTGCGATTGCTTCATATTTTGATGTCGGATCAATCTTCTTCCTGAGTATCTTGGGCGAAGCGGATAATGTCATCATCGCCGAGGTATTCGCCATTTTGGATTTCAATCATCACTAGGGGAATAACGCCTGGATTTTCTACGCGGTGGGCAGTATTCATGGGAACGTAGGTTGACTGTTTCTGCATGAGAATCGTCTCTTTGTCGTCGCAGATAACTTTAGCGGTACCGGAGACGACAACCCAGTGCTCGCTGCGGTGATAGTGCATTTGGGTGCTGATGTGATGCCCCGGTTTGACTTCAATGCGATTGATCTTGTAACGATCGCCCGCGTCTATGACTGTAACTTTGCCCCAAAACCGGGTTTGTGTGCGATCGTCCATTTTTTCGATTGTGTCCACTGTTTCCACCATCCTGTTTATTTCGCTAACGGTGTATGTAAAAATAACTGTAGTTAAAAGTATATCAGGGATTGAGTAAGTGCGATCGCATTAAACATTACTCAATTAGCCGCCATTCGCGAGCATCAATAAATTGCGATAAATGCCCCACATTTGTGGTAGCAATTACCACCTCATGCCCTTCATTTGCCTCCAATATTGCTTGAGCCGCCAAAATCACATCCCCGTCAAGTGCATTGGCTTCTGCTGTTGGTCTTCCTCTCATTCTCGCTTGCGCCCACAACTGAGCGGCCAAAAGCATTACTTCTGTAGTCAAAGGACGGTATGTAAGTTGTAATTTCAGTTCATCAAGCCGTTGAAGACCTGCTAATTTACCTGCTGCGCGAATTAATTCGCGTCGCACTTCGTAGTCAGCAATTTCAGGCAGTATTACAGTGTAACCTTTCTGTGGCAAAGATTGCAGCCAAAGTTTGCCCTCTTGATATAAAGGAGAGGTGGCTTTGGGATTGGTAACAATTCCTAACGGCCCAGAATCTAACAACACTATTCTGCTCATGGAATGCTCTTATATATGCACGGGGTTTTCTTCTAGTGCCTTGCGGAGAACTTCAGCGGTTTCTGTTTGCTCCTGTTCATCTCCATCGTCAACCCAAGACTGTAGCAATTTGCTCAGAGCTTCGTGCTGCTGTACGGGATCGATGGTCTTAATTTCGTCTGTAGCTTTTATCGAAGTATCGGGGGTTCCTGGCTTCATTGTTACTGTGGAGCGAAATAGCCGAATCATCTGAAGTAAGTTTGGCCAATATTCTCTCGGAGTTTGCTGAATCTCCCGCAAAAAATCTACAATTTCTTCGCCTATGCGAGTTTCAGGCGCTGAAGTTGCTGTCGGTTGGCTTTCACTGATTAAAGCTTGTTCAGGCATAATCACTTTTCTCCTTTCTCAGATTTATATGAAATTCGATCGACTTACGAAAAGGGGAGCGGGGCCGGTCGATCAATATCCTGGATGTGAATTAGAAATGCAGGCGTGAACCCCTACTTTTATTATAAACAAAAGGCGGGCGATCGCCCGCCGCACTTTTTACCTGCTCAAAACACCATCGGGAATTCCCAAAATATCCTCAATTCTAGGCATATCTTCCAAAGCAATCACTCGCCCTTCATCCTCAAAACCAGCAATTTGATCGAAATTCAAATACCGATACAAATCACCAGCAAAAGGATCGATTCTCTTCGACACAATGTCGTTGTATTCTTGGACTGTAGGAATGCGACCCAAGAGCGAACAAACTGCTGCCAATTCCGCCGAACCGAGATAAACTTGCGCGTCTTTGCCCATACGGTTGTTAAAGTTGCGAGTAGAAGTTGAAAACACCGTTGTCGCATCTTTAACCCGCGCTTGATTTCCCATACAAAGACTGCAACCGGGCATTTCTGTGCGAGCTCCCGCGGCTCCAAAAATGCTGTAATAACCTTCTTCTTTGAGTTGCTGTTCGTCCATCCGAGTTGGCGGACAAATCCACAGGCGAGTTTTCACTTCTCCTGCACCTTCCAACACCTTCGCAGTGGCGCGGTAGTGACCGATATTTGTCATGCAAGAACCGACAAATACTTCGTCAACCCGATCGCCCGCAACCTCACTCAACAACTTAACATTATCCGGGTCATTCGGAGCAGCCACGATCGGCTCTTTAATCTCGTTCAGATCGATTTCGATGATTTCAACATATTCCGCATCAGCATCCGCCTCCATCAGCACCGGATTTGCCAGCCATTCCTCCATCTTCGCCACCCGGCGCATCATAGTCCGCGCATCTTCGTAGCCCCGCGCTACCATATTTTTCAGCAGCGCGACATTGGAACGAATGTACTCGGAAACAGTCTCCACGCTCAATTTAATCGTGCATCCGGCGCAAGAACGCTCGGCCGTCGCATCGGTCAATTCAAAAGCCTGCTCGACCTTCAAATCTGGCAAACCTTCAATCTCCATAATCCGCCCAGAAAAGACATTCTTCTTATTCTGTTTCGAGACTGTCAGCAAACCTTTTTGAATTGCCACGTAGGGAATTGCATTCACAACATCCCGCAGCGTTACTCCGGGCTGCAATTCGCCCTTAAACCGCACTAAAACCGATTCCGGCATATCCAAAGGCATGACGCCCAAGGCAGCAGCAAATGCTACTAATCCCGAACCCGCAGGAAAGGAAATTCCTAAAGGAAAACGAGTGTGAGAATCGCCGCCGGTTCCCACTGTATCCGGCAATAACATTCGGTTCAGCCAAGAGTGAATAATGCCGTCTCCGGGGCGCAAAGCTATGCCGGCCCGCTGTGACATGAAATCGGGCAATTCATGGTGAGTTTTGACATCAACTGGTTTCGGATAAGCGGCGGTGTGGCAGAAACTTTGAAGTACCAAATCGGCGCTAAATCCCAAACAAGCAAGTTCTTTCAATTCGTCCCGAGTCATCGGTCCGGTGGTATCTTGCGAGCCGACTGTTGTCATGGCTGGTTCACAAGATGTACCGGGACGAACGCCGGACAAACCGCAAGCTTTCCCTACCATTTTCTGTGCTAAGGTAAAGCCTTTGCCGGTATCGGCGGGAATAGTCGGGCGGGTAAAAATAGCGCTTGGTTCTAGTCCTAAAGCTTCGCGGGTTTTGTCGGTTAAAGTGCGTCCAATTAATAGCGGAATTCGGCCGCCTGCGCGAACTTCGTCTAGAATTGTGTCGGGTTTGAGAGTGAAGGTGGAGATGATTTCTCCGGCTTCGTTGGTAATTTCGCCTTTGTAGGGATGGATGGTAATTACCATTCCTGTTTCCATTTTGGAGACATCGCATTCGATCGGCAAAGCGCCGGAATCTTCAGCCGTATTGAAGAAAATCGGGGCGATCGCACTTCCTAAAATATAACCGCCGCTGCGCTTGTTGGGCACAAACGGAATATCGTTACCGATGTGCCACAGCACGGAATTAATCGCCGATTTCCGCGAGGAACCGGTGCCGACAACATCGCCGACGTAGGCTACGGGATGGCCTTTTTGCTTCAATTCTGCAATGGTTTGCAGAGCTCCGGGCATTTTACTTTCCAGCATTACCAAAGCGTGCAGGGGAATGTCCGGCCGCGTGGTAGCATGAGGTGCTGGCGACAAGTCATCGGTATTCGTTTCTCCGGGAACTTTGAAGACTGTAACGGTAATGACGGACGGCAGTTGGGGGCGGCTGGTGAACCACTCGGCTGCAGCCCAAGAATCGACTACCTGCTTGGCGTAGGGATTGGTATCGGATAAAGTCAGAATGTCGTGGAAGGCGTCGAATACTAACAGGGTTTTGCTCAAGGCCCGGGCTGCGGTGGCGCCAATGGCGCTTTCGGCAGTGGGATTGAGCAAATCGATCAAAGAGTGGACGTTGTAACCGCCCATCATTGTCCCCAGCAGGTAAACTGCCCACTTGGGAGCAATTAGAGGGCTGTGGATTTCGCCTTTAGCAATGCCGGTTAAAAAACCAGCTTTAACGTAGGCAGCGCTGTCTACTCCGGGCGGGACGCGATCGCGCAATAATTCTATTAAGGCTTCCTCTTCCCCCGGTGGCGGATTTTTCAGCAGTTCGCAAAGTTCTGAGGTTTGCTGGGCGTCTAGCGGCAGCGGTGGAATTCCCAAAGCGGCTCGTAAAGCAGCCTGTTGGCGGTAAGACTCAAGCATTTATCGTGTCTCCTCCGATAGCATTCGGTGATTGTTTGCAGATTAGTTTACATTTCAGATGAGGAGCAGGCGTCCACATCCGGGAAAGTAACCCGCTCTTATCAGAACTTAACGCAACTTAAGAAACAGTAGATTTCCATACCAAAGACAGATGTGCTCTCGACGGGCCGAACAGTTTAGGGGCGTTGAGTTGCGTTGTTCTGGTTAAAATTAATGTGTTGTGGGCTACTGTCGATCGTCCTCTGCATCTTCCATCGTCATTTACCACAAGTTTAAAAAAGTTGTCCTGCTAATGGATCGATTAAAAAATGGAAAGTTTTATCCCTGAAAACTCTGAAACCTGTCGGGGCTGTGCCTCCAAGCCAGACTTGTACAAAGAGCTGCCAGGAACCAAAGAATTACTGCTGACGATCGCCAACTCGATGCCGGTGCCACTGGTCATCAGCACTCTGGCTGATGGCCAGATTCTCTATTGTAACGATTTATGCGGTATGGCCTTCGGACTGACAGCATCCGAGTTGATCGGTCGCCAAACAGCCGAAACACTCTACAGCCAGCCTGCAGACCGCCAGGCACTGCTGGAGATCCTCGCTCTTGACGGACACGTCCGCGAGGCCGAAGTCTGCCTCAAAACAAGTGACGGCACGCTGTTTTGGGCAACTGTATCAATGCGGTATCTGACATTGCTGTCGGAAAGAGCTGTTCTGTCGGTGTTCTGCGACATTACCGAGCGCAAGCGAGCCGCCGCGAAGGAGCAGGAATTGCTCGCGTCAATCCACTTGCGGGCCCGCCAGCAAGCGGCCGTCGCTTACTTGGGGCAGCAGGCCCTGGCCGAAACAGATTTGTCTGCACTGATGGACAAAGCTGCGGTTTTAATTGCTCAAACGCTGGACGTTGATTATTGTCAGTTGTTAGAACTGTTGCCCTCGGGCCATGCTTTTATGCTGCGAGCGGGGGTTGGCTGGCAGCCGGGCCTTGTCGGCAGCGCTACTGTTACCGCTTCTGCCCGATCGCAAGCAGGTTACACATTGCTAGTGGGCCAAGCGACGATCGTCGAAGATTTGCGGGTGGAAACGCGCTTTAGCGAGTTGCCGCTGCTGCACAACCACCGGGCTATCAGCGGCGTCACTGTCATCGTTCCCGGCAATCGAGGACTGGAGAGGAACTGGGGACAAGCAGAACCGGAGAACACTTCCTCTTCGCAGGCTTGGGGCGTTTTGGGGGTTCACACCAATCAAGGGCGGGTTTTCAGTCAAGATGACGTTTATTTTGTAGAAGCGATCGCCAACGTGTTAGCTGCGGCGATCGAGCGGATTCGATCGCAAGAGCGCTTGCAAATGATGGAACGGGCGATCGAAAGCAGCAGCAACGGCATTGTAATTACCGATGCGACGCTTGCAGACAATCCGATTATTTATGTCAATCCCAGTTTTGAGCGGATAACGGGTTATTGCAGAGATGAGTTAATCGGTAAAAATTGCCGGTTTTTGCAGCGCCCAGACACGAGTCGGGAGGCTGTAGAAGAGCTGCGAATCGCTATTGAAGAAGGCAGGAATTCTCAAGTTGTATTGCAGAACTTTAGGAAAGATGGCTCGTCTTTTTGGAACGAACTGTCGATCGCTCCGGTGTACAACTCGCGGCGCCACTTAACCCACTTTATTGGAGTTCAAACCGATATTACCGACCGCCAGCGAGCGGAAGAAGAATTATTTTTAAAGTCTCAAGCTTTAGCAGCTTTTAGCGCTAATCTCAAACAGTTGCACCGGATTACAACTTATCATTATCAAAATTTTGAAGAACTGGTTAACGATTATCTAACAGCAGGCTGTTTGATTTTTGGACTTTCTATTGGCATCATGGCTGAAGTTGAGAGTGAAACTTTTATCGTGCGGGCGGTAAAAACAGATTTAGAATACTTTGTGCGCGGCTTAGAATTAAATCTCGGCGATACTTACTGCGCTGCGGTGATGAAACTTCAGAAAACAGTTGCGTGTTCTCATATGGGAGCAAAAATTGAGATGCGCGAACATCCAGCTTATCAAAAATGCAAGTCGGAATCTTACATCGGAACGCCGATATTTGTTAACAATAAAACTTACGGCACGTTGAGTTTTAGTTCGAGAGAAATCAAGAAAAAAGATTTTGAGTACGAGGAAATAGAAATCATAGAATTGATGGCTCAAAGCATCGGTAAAATTCTGGCGGTTCACCAAATGGAAGTCGAACGCCAGCAAGCCGAAAAAGAGCGCTGCGAGTTGATAGTATCTCTCCAAGAAAGTGAAGAACGCTATCGCCGTTTAGTAGAACTATCTCCCGAAGCGATCGCCGTTCACAGTCAAGGGAAAATCGCCTACATCAATGCAGCAGGCGCTAAACTCTTGGGCGCCAGCTCTCCAGCAGCGCTAATCGGCTTTGCGGTATTGCATTTCGTCCATCCAAACTATGTGGAAAAAGCCAGAGAGCGGATTCGGCAAGTCGAGGAAGAAAATAAGCCGATCGAGCTAGCCGAAGAAAAACTGATGCGGCTCGACGGACAAATAATAGACGTTGAAGTTGCCGGCATCCCCGCGACTTATCAAGGCTCAGCCGCCGCCCAGATTATTATCAGAGATGTCACCGAGCGCAAGCGAGTAGAACGGCAACTGCTGCACGGCGCTTTTCACGATGCGCTTACGGGTTTGCCCAACCGCGTTTTGTTCCTCGACAGGCTAGGACAAGCCATCCGCCGATCCAATCAGTCCCCCGATTACAAATTTGGTTTACTTTTCCTAGATTTAGACCGCTTCAAAGTAGTGAATGATTCTTTAGGACACCTTCTAGGAGACAAACTGCTAATCGCCCTCGCGCATCGGCTGCAAACCTGCGTGCGGGCTTCTGATACCGTCGCCCGGCTGGGGGGAGACGAATTCACCATCCTGCTAGACAACATTCAGAGCCTCAGCGACGCCACCCAAGCAGCTAACAGGATACAAACAGAACTGACTCTGCCGTTTAATATCGAAGGACACGAAGTATTTACCACCGCTAGCATTGGCATTGTTTTCAGTCCAGGCGAAGTCGCAGCAGCCGACAGCGGCGAATCGAATCTGTACACTCACCCGGAAGAATTCTTGCGCGATGCTGACATTGCGATGTACCGCGCTAAAGCTTTGGGCAAGGCCCGCCACGAGGTGTTTAATTTGGCGATGCACGACCAAACTATGTCGCTGTTGCAGTTAGAAACTGACCTGCGGTTGGCTATTTTGGGCACGGAGGAATTAGGTTCGAGCAAGAATGAATGTTCGCACTTTATTGTCCACTACCAACCCATTGTTTCGATCGCCAGCGGTGCGATCGAGGGTTTTGAGGCTTTGGTGCGCTGGCAGCACCCGGTTCGGGGTCTAGTGCCGCCGTCTACTTTTATTCCTGTAGCTGAAGAAACCGGCTTGATCGTGCCTCTGGGAGCCTGGGTGCTGCGGGAAGCTTGCCGGCAATTGCGCCTTTGGCAAGAAATGTTAAGGGATTTTGAGGGAACAAGGAAGAGGGCAAAAAGCAGTGTACGGCATTTAACGGATAGAAGGCAGCAGCAAGAAGGAAGTTCGGCAAAAATCAGTGTACGTCATTTAACGGATAGAAGGAAGCAGCAGGAAGGAAGTTCGGCAAAAAGCAGTGTACGGCATTTAACGGATAGAAGGAAGCAGCAAGAAGGAAGAAGTAAGAAGGAGGAAGTCAGAGACTTTTTAACTGACTCTAATTCCCAATTACAAATTACCAATTACCAATTACCAATTACCAATTACCAGTTACCAATTATCGATCCTTCGCAATTAACAATGAGCGTCAATCTTTCTCCGAAACAGTTAGGTCTGCCGAATTTGATCGAACACATAGATGAAATTTTGGCAGAAACTGGCTGCGATCCGAGCTGTTTAAAATTGGAGATTACTGAAAGCGCGATCGTGGAAAATGTGAAGAAAGCCAATATTGTGTTCGCCGAATTAAAAGGTAGAAATATTCGATTGTCGATAGACGATTTCGGTACTGGCTATTCGTCTCTGAGTTACTTGCACCGCTTTCCGCTGGATACGCTGAAGATCGATCGATCTTTTGTGAGCCGCTTGGGGGCGATCGAAAACGGTGACGGCGGGGAACAACCTTTACAAATTGTGCGGGCAATTGTGACTTTGGCTCACAATTTGGGATTGAATGCGATCGCCGAAGGTGTTGAGACAGTCGAACAGTTAGAACAGCTTCGAGCACTCGGATGCGAACTTGCTCAGGGATATTTGTTTTCTAAACCTTTGGACAGTGCCGCGATCGCTGAAATGCTCAAACAATCGATGGTTGGTTGTTAGTTGTTAGTTGTTGGTTGTTAGTCATTGGTCACAAGTTAAGCCTGTATGCCAGTTGTCAAGGGGATTTGAGAACATGTGTCAAAGAAAAATTGGTTTTTG
>NZ_JAUBPE010000107.1:0-16942 GCF_036700565.1 Microcoleus pseudofavosus SVA1_A4 | reverse complement strand
GTGCCGATGTAGCTCAGGGGTAGAGTATTCGATTCGTAATCGAACGGTCGTGGGTTCAAATCCCACCATCGGCTTTGGGTTTTGTCGATTTTTGACAGTTGATACGGTCGGGGCTGCTATCAATTTGTAACAAAAATCGCTGAAAAACAACCCTAAAACCCCGGTAGAGGTCGGAAATGCAGACATCAATTTGTCGCATTTCCGACTTTTTGCTTTTTAGGGCGTTCTTTAACGAATGTGGTGGATTACAGCGTTTGTGTGATGGCACTGTGGTGGCTGGAAGTATTGATAGTGGTGGATGTGGTGGATGTGGTGGGTTTTTTAATCTAGAGTAAATATTTTTTAGAAAATTGCGATCGCACTGCGTTTGAATAAAATATTTATTTTTTATATTTTTAGATTTTTTGGGGTTTGCGCGTCACATCCACCACGGATGCCGGAAATACGTTGGTTGTGCCATCACAGTGCCATCACAGAGACGCAAAAAAATCGGCGATCGTGTGTCGATCTGCCGATTTTGGTTTAATGACTTGTGTGGGATGGCTCTGGCTTAAGCTGTTGACATAGCCTGGTATGAATCCCCAATGAGTAGAAAAAAGAATAAATCGAAGGAATTACAAATGTTGGATGATTGTGTTCCGGTTCCCTATGAGCCAGCCGCACTCAAGAGAAGACCTTCTCACATGACCAAAGAGGAATGGGAAATACACAAACCCCGCCGCGGTTCGGTTCAATGGAATGTATATGCAGCGTGGGAGGGTGTAAATGAATATCACCCGCACGACATCTCCCATTGTCCAAAACTGCGTAAAATACCAAAATAGGTGCAGGCATCCTTTTCGCTAAAGTTCGGTTGAAGTACGATCGCCCGATCACCCCCCAGGACTCGCCCCCAAAAACTCCCCAAACCGCGACCGCTTGCAATAGCAGTCGGTCATAGGTCTAACTCCATTTGCTCAGTTGCTAAAACTGCCTTAAGTTGCCGTGCCTGGTCAGGAGTAAGTAAGAATTTAGCAACCCAACTAACTTCCTCTCTTGTCCATTTGCTGCTCAGCTCTCCTAAATCTTTGCGGCATTTGGCGATCGCCAATGCTTTCACTAACTGATTTCGACAAGCCGATGCTTTAACCTTTCGAGTCGCAGCCGAATCGGTCTTCGCGTTGGGGAATGTGTGCCATTTCGGCTCGGCAGCTTGCGGCTGCGGCGCTACTTCGGCAGCTTGCGGCTGCGGCGCTACTTCGGCAGCTTGCGGCTGCGGCGCTACTTCGACAGCTTGCGGCTGCGGCGCTACTTCGACAGCTTGCGGCTGCGGCGCTACTTCGACAGCTTGCGGACTCTCACTGCTGATTAGTCCCGAACAATCATCGAATTCCGATCGCAGTTTTAGGTTCTCGAAAAACGCGCACACCCTATCTTTGGCGTGTCGAACATTGAGCTTAAGTTGATTAACGAACAAGTCGTTTGCCAGCATTATAAAGCGCTTGAGGCTCAGCAAATGTGTGCCTGTGGTGCTGCAAAATTCGGCATAGCTTGCATACATCCATGAAGCGATATTGAGATAAGAATGGGTCGTGCTGTTATCTCTGTTTTTTTGAGCTACGCCAACCTGTAGGCGTGCCCCTTCTTCATAAATTAAAAATTGGTCTGCCCAGTCGGCGATCGGATTAGTGCTGACGATTGCTTGCAGTGCAATTCGCTTGTAACCTGCAACCATTTGGTCGGTTTTCTTGAGATACTTCTCTGCCGTTTGCTGTGCGGTAGACAGTACCCAGTTAAGT
Source organism: Microcoleus pseudofavosus SVA1_A4 (assembly GCF_036700565.1). Taxonomy (NCBI): domain Bacteria; kingdom Bacillati; phylum Cyanobacteriota; class Cyanophyceae; order Oscillatoriales; family Microcoleaceae; genus Microcoleus; species Microcoleus pseudofavosus. The sequence continues at coordinate 15,164 of NZ_JAUBPE010000107.1, read as the reverse complement.
AGTCCGGGTAGATAATCTACAAACTCCCCTATCGTCTCGCCGTTGACTTCTTCAATTAGTACGCGCTGTTTGTCAACGCTAACTTTGTTATCGAAAGGTACGGTAATGCGTCGTCTTTCTAGCGCGATATAGTCTTGAGCCTGAATCGGCTCGTTACAACTGATAATCACTTTACAGCCCGGCTGAAAACCCTCGTCTGCCTGCAAAAACTTTTCTTCGTAAGGCACTCTATCGCCCCCGGTGATTGCCCTCAAGGTTTCGACGGTGCCGCCGTAGCGGTCGGAGTCTGTCACTAAAACCAGTTTTTTATCGAGCAAAGCCGCTGTCTCAAATTGCCCCTCTAATTTCTTTAACTTGGTGATGTGGGTGTTACGGTTGCCTACTAGCATCGTTGCCAGTTTCATGAATGTTGATTTGCCAGAACCGCTGGGCCCTAAAATTTCTAGATAGCGGTGAATGTCGGTGCGACCGTAGATTATCGAGTAGAGGTAAGCTCGGAGCAGTTCAACCAGCGATTTATTACCTTTGGTTGCATCCAGTAGCCAGTCTGTAATCGGCTTGCAGGACGCTTTGGCGTCGTAATTGTAGGGTAACTGCCAAGTTAACTTGTACTCTGGGGAATGTGGCGAAAGCTTCAGGGTTTTAAGGTCAATTACCCCATTTTTGGCAGGTAACAATCCCGGCGTAGCGTCCCAGTCTTTTATAGCTAAAAATGCTTTTAATAGTTTGATAACTCCGGCGAGGTAATTAGCCGAATGCTCTATCCCCCTGGCGCTGAGTTCCAAGCTAATTAATCGACTGATAAATTCTTCCTCGTTGCGACTCCATAATCCTTCGAGTTCGGAGCCGTACCGGTACCATCTTTTGTAAGCCGGTCGCCACGCCAAAGTATTTCGGTAAGCTTCGGCGATCGCCTTGGCAATAATGCTCTGAGCTGGTGGCTTTTTCTTGGGTGCGTCATTCTCACCCTCCTCATCGTCGATCGCGATCGCCTCTTTGGCTTTTTTCTTCGGCTTCAGCCACTCGTCAAAATTGGCGACTGTGGACTGCCGCTCAAATTCTTCTACGCCCACATTTTGGATAGCGTCATCAATTCCCTTTCCTAATTCCAGCGGCCAAGTTCTGATCGTGACGACACACCCGGCTTTTTTTAGGCTGCGACCAAATGCGATCGCCGCGTCTTTGACATCTTTTTTCTCGATAATGTCCGAGTCATAGGCGATTTCTACCGGCCGACCTGGTACGCAGAGTTTTTGAAGTGTGGGAGTTAGCGTCCCGCCGCGGCCGATAGTTGCCATGTCCACGCCACTTAGGCCGACGGTGGGAATGCTGGTGTGAATCATTGAGGATACTGATTTCTTGACACCCTCTACACACCTAATTAGTTGATCGATGTCGGCTGCGACCTCCTGCCAATTAATGCCAGGAACGATTACACAGCAAGTATCATATTTGCCCTTCTTGTCGCTGTCTTTTTGGCTGAGATATTTTGCCTCATCCCCGTTGGGAAAAACAATCCCGCCGTCGGGCTTGAATTGCCCGATACCAGTGGGTTTTCCGGTTAACGGGTCTATGCCTTCGTAGAGCCAACCGGCGGGGCCTTTGTAGGCTTCCCATCCGAGGAAAGTGGCAATTTCCTTCGAGTCGGAAACGGAGCGGAAAATTGATTCGGCAATTTCTTTAGAAATACCGGAATTTATGAACTCTTCGAGATGCTTTTGTGTTAACATGGTATCAACCTAATAGACTTATTTCCAAACTGCTAATTCTCAAGCGACTCTCTTCCAGTCGCTTTTTTTGTGCCCAAAACTGCGGCAGTTTTTAGCCACTCTGCGGTATAAGGATCTAATTCCTCACCGTTGGTGGCAGACTGTCGTTTTAGGGCGTCAAGTCGTTGCTGTGCTTGGCGTAGCGAGTCGGTACGCACCGCAACTTCTGCCTCCCAAAACTCAATCTTGGTTGCGATGTTTGGCTGATTTTCTAACCAGGTTTCTACGGGTTTCCATAAATCTCTCGCCCAACTTCTCGAAGGGAGCCAGGTGAAGTGTTGAAGAGTTGCTCGCTCACCGTCGTAATCAAACAACAGGGCTCTCCTCTCTTCAAAGGTTGTCAGGCGGTCAACATCGTGAAAAACAATATTTCCCTCGTTATCTTTGGGGTAAACCTTCCTCACCAACATACTGTCTTTGTACTCCCATTTTGGTTCCGAGACTTTTGTAATTCGGTTCCCGGCAAAAATTGTAAAGAGTAGAAATAAGTTTGGTTCTAACTCTTCTTTCTTTTTGAGAAAGTCACCTACTAGGGAGTAGCCTGTTGAGTGGGTTTTGTCGAGTGCTGTAATACTCTTGCACCATTCTTTTCGCTTGTGGATTGCGCGTTCTGTGGGTTCGCATGGTGCGAATTTTGCTGCCGGGTGTGAGGCTGCTTGAGCTTCTACAATTTCGATCGCTTCTGGTAGTTTCATGGTGTTTTTTGAGGTGATCGCACTTCGGAGCACGATCGCCAGAATTTATTCAATAATTGTCGAGGGCGCGTCACCAACAGGCCCCATCTCCCAGTCATCCATCAGTAGATCAGTTGCAAATTCTGCTTTGCCCTGCGGGGACAATTGACGCACCAGTGAAATACCGACTTGCACGGTAACGGCATATTCGCCATGTTTCGGCTTCAGGTCGCAGAGTTGGTGGTGAGATTCGTCTAGCAAAAAGTAAGCGTTTAGTCCCAGCGCCATTTTTGGGGTGGCGACATTCCATTGATCACAACTGCGAGCTGCTGCTGAATTTTTGAGTCGCTCGCTGAGATTCTCTGTAGCTGTTCATCAAAATCGGCGTCGTCTATGTCGGGTATCGTTGGGTACATTTTTTATTCCTCTAAACTTCTGGTGCTAATCCAAAGCCGACCTATTCGATAAACCAGTCCCTCTGCCTCTAACTCGGTGAGGCAATCGGCGACTGTTTGGCGGCTGATGCGATCGCCGATTCGGCTGATCAAGCTGGCAATTGTCTGCTCTTCGCCGGCATCGAGGAGTTTGATAATTTGCCTTTTTCTGTCTGCTTTTTTCTTTTCCCGCTTGGGAGCCTCGGCGGCTATAGCTTTGGTGGCTGCTATTCCCGATCGCTCTCGTTGGGCCTGACTGGTGTCGCAAGGATCTTTGATAGCGAGAATTTCGGCCGGGCTCCACTTTTTGCCGGGGCGCTGGCGGGGAAATTGAATGAGATTGCCCATCGGTCAATCCTCCTTTTTTAGCCTGCTACAGAGAAAGAGGGCTGATAGTAATGGTCGCCACCATCTTCTTGGGCTTCTGGTGAGTTGATTTCAGCGATCACTCTAGTAAGATCGGTTTCCTCTACCGGGGCGTAGAGTTCATCCCCGTAGCCGTCGTCATTTTCCTCGTCCTCTTCCTCTTCCTCTTCTTCCTCTTCAGTGGGAGCCTGAACGAGTAGCTCGATCGCAATCAAGCGCTTGGATGCTGGCGATAATTTGCTGATGAGAAAAACTATGTTGGTCAGGTCGCTACCAAAACCTCTGTCTGCTCTGACATTTACCCAACTAAGTCGGCCAGAGGATCTGGCGTATGAGTCTGTCATTAGGATTACTAGCGCTGTCTTTTCGCTTGTCAGTAACTGAGGAACGAGGCTCCTCAGTTGCAAGATTGCGTCTTGTTCGCTCTTGCTGAGGTGCGGAAAAAATTCGGTGTCGTGGGTGTTGCCTGTAAGAAGGTTGGTCATTGGTTGTCACTCATTGGTCATTGGTTATCAGTTATCAGTTGTCACCCTGTTGCTATAACAGGGCGTTGCTGATATGATGCAGGGCCCTGTTTTTGGTGATACCATCCCTCGCCCCTCTCTGGTGGCCGTTGCTCTGGGTAAAATCCGCTACCAATAGCCAACACAAAAATCAATGGAAGTAGAGACTTCATACGATCGACGGGGTGAGGATTAGCGGGATCGGATAGTGTTCCCGGATGGCGGGAAACACTGAGATAATTGGGGTTAACGATCGGGTCAAGAGTCGAATCAGAACCCGATCGCTGTTGTTTACCAACCAACTGATTATACCAAAGTATTGAGACATTTCAATATTTTGGTATGATTGGGGGAGAGTTCTGTGAAATGTCTGTGAAAAATTGCCTTAAGCCGGTTTTAGAGAAAAAGCTAAAAATCAATAGGTTAACCAGTTACAGGTTCGGAAAGCTTACGGGACTGTCAAACGGCACAGCAGAGCGTATTGACGATCCGAACTGGGTTCCCAGTCCGAAAATCTTAGACGTTATATGTAGGACTTTTAAGATTCAACCGGGCGAGTTCTTGTTCTGGGTGCCAGATAGTCCAGAAGATTAAAATCTCTATACCTTGCTATATAACACTTCTAGCCAATTTGTACCAAAATAGTGATATATCTCAATATTTTGGTATACTGTAGAAACAGTCGAACGAAACCGCCACCCAAACCACCGAGAGACAGCAGCCTCGGTATTCAAAGACCTGCTAGGGTGACACTCCAGGGCTCCAATCTAAAATCCAATTCAATCTAGAGAGCGATCAAGTTAATTCAACCTATTAAGTAAAACAAACAATCATGGAACAAGAATCTCAGATCGATTGGAGAGTAGTAAAAATTGCGATTTCTAAGCTGGAAGAGAGTATCGAAGTCTTAGATCGTTTGGGATATAGCGTGGTTAACTTGGAAGAAACTAAAAACTTTCAAGCTTTGACGCAGCACACTCTCAATCAAATTGTTTTAGATTTGGAAGAATATGTCAACGCCGTAAGTCAAGCGAGTTCTCAAATAGCTCCTTAAGACTTAAGACTTAAGCCTCATTCAGGTAATAGCCAAAACAGATTTCAAGTCAAGACAAATACTCCCGCAGTTGAGCAAACTGCAACTCGGTTACAAAACCGCAGTTTTACTTTACCCAAAACCCAAAATGCAAAACATCAACCACCGAAACATCCGGTTAATTTCTGAAGACTTGACCGCCTACAACACGACTATTGCCTGCGAGCTACCGCTGCCCAAGTTCATGCTCGACACCAAAGGCAAACTGTTTCAAAAAACTAAAACCATCTTTGAGTCGGGTCAGTCGAGAGTAACTTACTCCGAGGTTTTGGTTACCAATCTGTCGAGCGTCGAAGTTCCTGCTGTGCCAGCGGTCAATGTAAATTATTCTGCCGTGCAATGAGACGGCGCAAGCTACCGCCACCCAGATTAAACGAGCTGGGGGCAGTCCAGTTAACCCTAGATTTGCCCCAAACTCGCATCAAACCCGGCTCCCGAATCTTGTGTTTGGATTCGGGCAAAACAGGCCGTGTCCGCTGCTGGCATATCAACCATATCATCAGCTTTCCCGGTGGCAAAATAAAAGGAATTGAACGTCATTTACTGGTAGAAATTCAATGAAGTTTGCGACCTGGTACAGGTTTTTGTACAACGGGTATGAACCCGACAATGAGGTCAAATTAACAGGCGAATTGACAACTGACGGCGAAACCTACGTGGTTTTTGAAATTTGGGGCTCTCTTACTTTCAACGATGGTCATTCATTCGTATCAATCCTTCGCGATGAAGACGGACAATTTCGGTGGAGAAAGGGTGATGAAATCGGCACTACGGCATCATTCATGGACGCCTGGAACAAAATGCCGGCTTATGTCACCAGCCCTGATCACTGGGAAGAATCGCCAATGACCTGTCACGAACAACACCCTTAAATAGATTCATGATTCACCAACACAAAACTCACTACATCACCCTCAAGGACTACTCCGGCTGTGATGTGGTCACTGAGCAAAAAACCTCTTTTTCGGGCGATGCGCCTTCTTTTTTAACTTTCGATGGAAGAGGTTTTAAGAAAATATTTGACTCCTCTAACGTGGTTGTTTATTCCCAAGTAACTTACTGCGATCTATCTCTGATCGTCACAAATAATGGAAACTAATTACCTCGACTTTGGAACCCCAATTTCTTTCGGCTGGACTGCTCAGTACCTCGATACCAAAACCCAAACCCGCCGCCAGTGGAAAGACACCCACGTCGCCAAATTCCTCCGAGCTTACGATCGCGCTGCCGCTGCCGGACAGCAATTGCGCGTACCGGCGATCGACAAGGGCTATCACGCGGGTGGTAAACAGATCGGCTGGTGCGTGATTCGCGATCGGCCTTACAAGCAGCGGCTCGGAGATATGCCCGAACAAGACTTGCTGGCAGAAGGTGGAATGTCTGCGACCGTGACCGATTTTATTTCCAAGTATTTCAAAGGCGACGCCGATCTAGAGGTTTGGGTGATTGATTTTGAATTTGTCTCCGACATCGAGGGGGAATCGCAAAACCCAGCCCCTGAGCCGATCCAAAATCCTCCTGCCAAACCTAAAACCCTTGAAACTCTCACGAGTGCCAAGTCTGACGAGCACAACACCCCGGCGTTTTTGGCAATTGCAGCCCGATCGGTGATGGGAGGTATCGACCTCGATCCAATGTCAAATGCGATCACCAATGAAACTATCAGGGCTTACCGCATTTTTACTAAAGCCGACGACGGGCTGACTAAGCCCTGGCTCGGTCGGGTGTGGCTCAATCCGCCATTTTCTCTTGCCGATCAAGCCGTTCCCAAACTCATTGCCAGCTATGAGTCAGGCGATATTTTCGAGGCAGTTTTGTTGCTCAAATCGGCGGTCGAAACCAAGCGTTATCAGCTTCTCTACGACTACCCATTTGTGGAACTGAACAAGCGCGTGAACTATACCGCACCGGGCAATAAAGACGGCGCACCCTTTGCCACAGTGCTTTTTTATCTCGGCTCAAATTTTACCCGGTGGCGAGAGGTGATGTCGGTTTATGGGCGAGTTCATCCCGGAGCGCAGCTGTTTCGGGAGCTGGAGAGCGATCGAACTGAGTTATTGGCACAGCTCGCAAGTATGGAGGCATTGGTAAGGCGATGAACGAGAAAGAATACGAACCAATCGATCCGCAGGATCTAAAAGATTTTGCATTACTGGACGTTAATGACGAACCAAGAACTGAAAGAGCGAAATTAATCATATTAAGAGCTGTTTGCCTTCAAAAAATGAGAGGCGGTGTCCTTATCTCCTGTATTACAGGTCTTTCGTATTATGAGCGCAAAGATTTAAGGTGGCAATGGCATCTTACCCCTAGCGAATCCACTCAATTGATTCAAATACTCGCATCAAGTTTGGAGGCTTCATGAGTTCAAATTCAACAGGAATAGAATGGACCGATCGCACATGGAATCCCGCAACCGGCTGCGATAAAGTTAGTCCCGGCTGCACCCACTGCTACGCCGAAGCGCTGACAAAACGATTCCATACTAATTTCCCCAATGGATTCGACGTAACGCTGCACCATGATCGCATCACGCAGCCCCGTAGGTGGAAAAAACCAAGCCGTATTTTTGTTAACTCAATGAGCGACTTATTTCATAATGAAATCCCTTTCTCATTCATTGAAGAAGTTTTTTACCAAATGGAGCAAACCCCCCGCCACACTTACCAAGTCCTTACCAAGCGACACGAACGTTTATTTGAACTCGCGCCAAAACTCAAATGGTCAGACAACATCTGGATGGGGGTATCTGTCGAAAATCAGGACTACATTAACAGAATTAATGCTTTGCGCTACGTGCCGGCAAAAGTTAGGTTTCTTTCCTGTGAACCGCTTTTGGGGCCCCTACAACTTGATCTAACTGGCATCCACTGGGTAATAGTTGGTGGTGAGTCCGGTCAAAGATGCCGCCCTATATGTGCTGAATGGGTGCGAGATATCCGTACTCAATGTGATGATACCGGAGTCGCATTTTTCTTCAAACAATGGGGCGGTCGAACTCCTAAAGCAGGTGGCCGACTTCTGGATGGTCAAACTTACGATGCCATGCCCGCTTAATTTCAATTAATAAGCCTCGGTTGGGTGGGTATCCCGCCGAGGCACACATCAACTTTCGGGGCCGATGATATGAACATTTTAATCGAAGAACCACCGGAGTACAACCCGGTCGAACTCATTCGTGCGGCACAACGAGAGTCGCCAGCACTCAAATATCACCATTTTGCGATCGCTTTTAAGGCTACTCCAAACACGATCGCCCGCTGGATGTGTGGTGCTAAAAATCCCTCTATACAGCATCGCGTGTGGGCCGCTGAACTTAAAAAGCGCTGGAATTTATAATTATTGCCCTAGGCAATTTACCTCTGATTTTATCACAGGTATCTTTTTGGTATAGGAATCGATTCTGAATCGATTCTGAATCGATTCTCTTTACAAAAAACCCAATGGAACCCGAAAACGACTGTGTGATTGACATAGAAGCCGAACAAATCGATACCTCTGATTGCGAATCGATTGAGTGCTGGTATTCAGCCGCGCAGGTGCAGCGCATCCTTAATTTGAATAAATCAGGATTGCAAAAGGTGATCGCCAAGCTGACGAGCATCTATTCGATCGATATCAAAATTCTGCGACGCGGCGGTGCTCGGGCAACCGAATACTCCCAAATTGCGCTAGATGCGATCGAGCTGCTGAATGCTCAAAAGTTCGCCGAACTGCGAGCTCTTGTCGATCGAGAGCCGACAACGGCAGCTACCGAAACGGCGATTGTCTTTGTTGAACAGCACAATCAAATTGCTACCGCAGCGGCTTCGGCGGCTGATAGTAACTTGAGCAAGATTTCTTCTCTGAAATCTGGCTTGCTCAATACTTATCGCGAGTTAGGGCGTAGCTTAGGTAGGCAGGCAGCAGCCGAAGTACGCCAAGGTTTTACAGATGAAGTTAAAGCCGGGCTTGAAAATCTTCAAGAATCTTAGTTTATGGCTTATTTCAAAGTAAAAGTCAGTCGAGAATGCAACACAACACGAACCTTTAACGTTACTGGAAACCGCCCACAGGAAGCGTTACAGGCAGCAATACTGCAACTGAGGGATGAAGGCGTAGCGGACGCTGTAGCGATTTCAGTAGTTGGGCAAATTCAATCTTTGAGGGACTAAATTATGCCACGATTCAACAAAGAATATATTCGCCGCGCCCATGATAATCAAGTAGTAATTCGCGTCGCTAAAGGCACGGAAGTGACTTCCGTGCCGGATTGCCTTGATGATTTTTTAGTAGAGGCTTCTATTCCGATTACAAAGAATTTGGGGCAGCAAATTTACTTGAGCAAAGAAGAGGTTGAGGAATATTTAGGAGAGCAAAAAAATGATTGAAGATATGCCCATCCGAGGCGATGGTAGAGGTCGGCGATTTCCCCTGAAAAAGTAATCGCCGGCCAGCAAGCAAAGCCCCTTATCAAAATGGCTTCACCGTACCCAAGGAGATTTTATCATGCAGCAAAGACTCAGAGTAGCCGCCACACCGGGCGCGGCACATATCAATCGCGAATTTGATTATGAATCGGGCCCCCTCACGCCTGAGATGGTCAATGCAAAAGGCAAAAAAGCAAAAATCTTGGAGCTTCAAAAAAAACTCCGAACTGCCTACAACCGCCACGATGCCAAGGCTCGCAGCAATGAAGTAGAAATCGAGCGCTTGACTCTTGAGGCCGTCGAAAACGGCTTAACCGATGCTTTGCAGATTAAGAAGTATGTCGCCAAAGCAATTTCTGCGGGTGCGAAATACGACCAAAACATTGTCAATTTAACCCAGAAACTCCAACACGAACTGGGTTTAATTAAGGTCGAGGGAGCAAGTACACAAACGTTAGCTAATGCTGATTTTAGACAGCGTTTGTTACTCATTAAGGCTAACCATCAAGCCAAGACTGAAGTGCAGACTAACGGCTTCCAGCAGTCCTTAAGAGCAATTCAAGCATCACCTCAGCAAGCAATAGCTATGCAACAGCGACGGTCGGCGTTCAACAATTACATTAACGCCAAAGACTTTGATGCTGTTCCAGCCGTACCAGGTGGCTCTAGCAGTGGCAACAGTTCAAGCTTAGGAAGCACCAACAACGGCTTTTTAGGTGGTCTATTTGACTTCTTTTCAGGACGTAAGTAAACCTTAGCGCGGGTCAAACCGGCCCGCTATTTTCTTATGCTTTCGCAGGACTTTGACTCATCTGAATTCGACTATCTTAACGCCGACAACTTTTCACAATCCGAAAACCAAACAGTCGCAAAAACACCCGAAGTGACTAACATCGAGCGTTTCTGGAATCTATCAGGAAACTGGGGAGAATTCGGCAGTTACTTCGGTGCTGGTTTGTCTGCATCCCTTGTGGTGCGGGCGATTCCGGCGTTAATCCCCAGTGCTGTGATACTGATTCCTGCAGTTGGTTTAGGGCTGGCAGTGTTCACTTTCTCTTCTGAAGGTTCGGCAAAACTTCGTAGCCAATTAATCTTAATCGCCGTCGCGACTGCCTTGTTATCCGCCAATTGGGATGCGTGGTTAGCGTGGGTTGTGGCAAACTCTCAACTGCTGATTTTTGGTTTCGTTATAACAGTCGTCACCCTCGGTTTTGTCGGTACACAAGTATGGAGCAAGTTAAATGTTAGCAAATAGAAATCAGCCCATTGTTGCAGGTCTTTTGAGTCTCAGTGTCGCGGGTATTGTCGGTGCGGTTGCCCTCCCATTTAACGACAGAATCGAATACAGAATCGGCAACAGGATAGAATCTCAGCCCGCATGGTTAGTGCCAGTAAAAGCTCAATTTATGAGCCTTGAGCGCGGGTACGGTGGCATCAAGATTCTCCTTAGTTTGTTGGCTACAGGTGGCATGGTGACAGTCATGCTTATCGCCCGCAAGGAAGGGGAGCAAGAGCCAATTCGACAACGGATTAAGCAATATCAAAACAAGGCTTACGAGTTTAGTTTTGCCGCCGAATCTGCCTATCAAATGGCAAAACAACAACAACAGTACAAAACTTTGCTAGAAGCCGATGACGTAGCGTTCCAAGGTGAAATCGAGACTGCCTACTGTGAATCACTGGGAATAGACTCACGGCAACAACAAGGACTGCTAACCGGGACAACGACGCTGGACAGCGTGGCAAACCCTGGCGACAAGGTTGAATCAGTGGCAACTACACCCGAATTACCTGATCCAACTATCGGGCCCAAAATGCCAGTCCTCACTAACTATCCATCAGTTTTGATTTACGGTGCACCGGGTTCCGGCAAAACTACCTTTGCAGAAGAGGAAGTCAAACGACGTTTAGAAGCTGGCCACCGGGTAATTGTCTGCGACCCTCATGCAGCTTATGGGGCTTGGCAAGGCTGCGAGGTTGTTGGTGGTGGCATGAATTACTCTGCCATTGATGCCAAACTTGAATGGTTTGCGGATGAAGTTCGCCGTCGTTATAAAATAATTGAAAGTCAACCTAACCCGACGTTTCAACCATTAACTTTAGTGTGCGATGAATTCACTAATTGGGCTGGTCGGTGTAGCGCTGCGGGTGAATTTTTCCAGTCTGCTTTAAGCGATATCCGCAAAGCTAAAATGTTCGGTTTAATTGTCAGTCACACCCGGACAATGGCAGGTTTAGCTAACGCTGCGGGCATGGCAAAACTGAGGGATGAAGCGTTGTTAGAAGTCGAATTACTCGGTCAACAATGCCCCCAAACTGGTGATGCTGTGCCACGTTTTGAAGCATTTGTAAAACTGCCTGGGCAACCGTTGTCAGAGCGGACTTTAGTGAAGCTCCAACGGCTAGAACCCATGCAGAACTCAGGATACAGCGATTCCGAACCCGCAACACCGGACTCCGAATCCGTAACACCCATACAGGATAAGGGTTCCAGCGATTTAGAGAAGCGGTTCACAAGTCTACAACTGCCCGCAGATAAAGCAAAAGCACTGATTGCCAAACTCCGAACCGAGATGACGATGACAGCTATAATCGAGCGCCTGTGGGAGTGTTCCAAAGGTTCGTCAGTAGCCTGGAAAGAAGCAAGAGAACAGTATCGCGAACTGACAGGAGAATAACAATGTTGAGCAAATTAATTCGCCTGATTTCCAACTTCATGCTTGACCCAATCTACGACGCAATCTTTGCAGAATTCGTGAGACGCGGCAACATCATTTTTGAAGAGGATTTAAGCGATGACGAAACAACCTAAAAACTCAATTAAAATCCGCGTTCGCAACAAAATGTTATCACTCGTTCTACCTAGAGTGTATTGCGGAAAGCTAAAAACCTTTGCTTTGGGTATAATTGACAGTTCAGAAAATCGCCAATTTGCCGAATACAAAGCTCGACAAATAGAAATAGACTTAATGAGCGGCCATTTTGACCCATCCTTGGCAAAATACAAACCTGCCAAAATTGCACCTGTGGTAGATTTGCCTAGCATGACTTTTTCGGAAATATACCAAGCTTACATAGAAAACAGAAAAAATCTCGTATCTCCCGCAACTTGGAAAAGCACCTATATCAACACTTTAAATCATTTAAGTGAATGCCCCTACAAACACACTCATGAGGCATTGAAGCTAAAAGATTGGGCTTTAACTAATCGAACCATAGATGCTACCAAACGCATTTTAATGCAGCTAAATGCTGCCTGCAATTGGGCGGTAGAGCGAAACTTGATAGAATCTAACCCTTTTTTGGGTAAAACTCAAATCAAAAGCAAGAAATCTAAACCTAAGATTCACCCTTTTTCAAATGCGGAAAAAGTAGCAATTCTTGACGCTTTTGCCGAATCAGAAAAATTTGTTTACTTGTTGCCATTGATAAAATTCTTTTTTTTCACTGGCTGCCGTACCAGTGAGGCCCTCGGCTTGCGGTGGAAAAATGTTAAAACTGATTGCAGCGCGATCAGTTTTGAAGAAGTAGTGGTTTTGGGCAAGGGTGGCGCTCAGCGTAAAACAGGGACTAAACAATCGCCTCAACGCGATTTCCCCTGTAACCAGCAATTGCAAGATTTATTACGGTCTATTAGACCGGCTAAGGCGATCGCTAACGCTTCGGTTTTTGTCCGACCCAACACCAGCCCCATTAGTCACCAAAATTTGCGTACTGCTTGGTACGGCAAAGGGCGGGAGCTGGGTATTGTACGGCAACTAGCCGCTGAAGGAATAATTGATAGTTACAGGCCGCAGTATAACACGCGCCACACCATGATTAGCGCTTGCCTCGAAGCGGGTATTAATCCTATTCAAATCGCTCAATGGGTCGGAAATAGTGCAGAAATTATTTTTAAAAATTATGCGGGAATAATTTCTAAAATTTCGGTTCCTGAATTTTGATAATACTAACGATTTGCCGCTTTAGTCGCTTTAACTTACAATCCCGTAGATTTGCCCGCGATTTCACTGAGTATCCCCACCCGGTGCGCCGCTAAATTATTTTTGACTGATTCTGTGGAGCCAAATATGACTTGGATTGCCGATCGACTCAGGGCTGCATAAGCGCGAGATTAGATTGTAGCTATAGTGTAGCCCTTCTCCAGTTACCGAATGGTCGTAGCCCCAAGAATTCCATTCACCCCAAGGATCGTTAACAATTAATCCGCGTTCGTCGTGACCTTTGACGGCGATAATATGTCCAAATCGGGTAAAATAGCCGTGGATTACGCAGCCGATATTTTCCGACAAAGCTTCCCTAATGTCGTCAAAAGTCCCAAATTCTGTAAAATTATCGCGAATGTTGGGATAAGATTCCGCAACTTGCTTTAAGCCTTGCGGACTGTGGCGCGAGTACCCGCGATCGGTGCATCGCGCATAAAGCTGATCCTCTAATTGCGGATAACTGCCGTCGCCTTTGATTCCCAAATTTAACAAGCACATCGCGATTGAAGTCACGTTGCAAGCGCCGCTGGGATTATAATAATTGTCGCGTTGGCTCCGAAACGGAAAATTGGCGATCGTGTAGGTTTTAGGCAATGAGTTTGACATAATTTTCAACCTTTGATTTGAATAATTCTATTTTTTAGAGCTAGTTTAATGCCGAGCAATTTTAGTAAATCTTCCTCAGAAGTTTCTCGCAAGCCATGTCCCGCCATTGTTGCCACGTAGATATACTGCGCTATCACATCTTCGAGCGCTTCAAGCAATTCTGCGAGAGTGCTGTCGGGATTTAGTAGGCATTCGTAGGCTTGATAGTAAGGCATTGAAAGCGCCTATTTGCTTTGGTCTATATCAACTTGATCCGCATGACCTACGCGAGTTTGTGGCGATTGCCGATTTTGCGGCGAAAACCCACCAGCGGCATAACCTCCGAATGCACCGCCAGCACCCATTACATAAGCAAACCTATCTCCGCTTAAGCGGCCTGAGTTGAAGATACCGCACAAAATAATCGTTAGACCAATCAATCCGAAAATATACGGTGTACTTGAGCGCGTAATTTCGGCAACAGCATATAAGGTTTCTGGTTTCATTATTTAGTTAAATCCTGTGTGCTCATCTTCGTAGTCTTGAAAAGCATTATCTTTTAACTTGGTTAAAGATTTACGCCTGTAAAATTTCCCACGGGTTGCTGGATCTCTAACCAGGTAATCAATAATATCTTCGATTTCCGCTGATTGAATTTTCTGACCTTCGTACAAAGCTTGATCACGGGCATCCTGAGCCTTAGATTTGGCAAGCATTAATCGGGATACTTTCCATAGTGTTGTCGAGATACTCACAATCCCTGTAGCGATCGTCAAAAGTAGAGCAATAAAATTCCAGTCAATTTTCACGGCGGATGCTGTTGCTAAAGTTCGAGCTTGCGATTAATTTAATTAATCGGCATTATCCCAAAAGTCTAAAGAAACAAACCAAAAGGGTTCGGCCGCACCTTTGCGGTAATAATTCTTTTTCACTTCATAGCCAACAGGTTCCAAGATTAAACCCGCTGCATTATGCAGGGGTGGCATCGGTAAATACAGTATTACCGCAGGAACTTGGGGGTAAAGCTTTTGGCTTAATTCAACTTCTTTTTCTGCGAAAAACCCAGTTGTCCAAATCCGTCTTAACCAGAGTGTTGAAAATACTTTGTCAATATTTCCGCTACTCTGGTAGCGAATTCGGAAGCATTCAGCTACACCAGCATCGCCCGAAAACTTCTGCCAAAACTCAAATTCGGGCGTTACGTCCCCGAGCGGCTGCCATGCCATATTTACGCTGCATCAGTTGCGGGCGCAACGTCAGGTTTTGAATCCTCGATCGCCAATTCGGGTACTGGCGCAGGCGGCTCAATTTTTCGCCAGACCGTGTAAGTCATTGGCTGACCGGT
>NZ_JAUBPE010000106.1:0-18083 GCF_036700565.1 Microcoleus pseudofavosus SVA1_A4 | reverse complement strand
TATTTTTGCGAACCTTCAGAGTGATGCTATGGCCGAGAGTACATAGATAATGCTTTTTGTCAATGCGTAAGTCCTAGATAATTTAATTATCTGGTGAGAGGGGGATTTTTTGTGGTTGGGTGAAGATTCGCTCAATAAACGGCTCGCCTTGCAGGTTCACCAATAACCCCAAAATCGATCGCCACTAGCCGACTATCGCTAAGAGAGTGTGGACAGATCCTGAAATTAGCCAAAAGTTGCGAGTAGAATGGTGCAAGAGCCGATCGCTCGATCGTAGTGCACAGCGAAATATGACCCCACCGCAGCCGCCCCGCAAACCTCAAACCGTCTTGGGTGCGATTACCCAAGCAGTCCAGACTATTGCCAAGGTTAATTTTAACCAGCTAGCGCTGAAACCGAACGCCAAAGTACCCGAACTGTGGGTGCAGGATGCGGGTGCAGCTAAAGCTGAGGTTTATCCGCTGTTGGGCGATCGATATTTGTTAGGTCGATCGTCCAAATCTTCAGATATTGTAGTTCGCAATCCCGTTGTCAGTCACGTACACTTATCCCTGTCGCGGGATACTCGGCGGCGGACTCCTTTTGTCATCAAAGATGAAGACTCCACCAACGGCATTTACAGCGGCAAAAGGCGAGTTAAAAGTATGTCGCTGCGTCACGGAGACGTGTTCACTTTAGGCCCGCCGGAACTAGCCGCCGCTGTCAGAGTTCAGTACGTAGATCCGCCGCCTTGGTATTTGGAACTTGTGCGTTACAGCTTTTACGGCGTCAGCGGCATCACCGCTTTGATTGCGGTGTTGGTAGGTATGGAATCGACCAAGTTTCACGTGCGGCCTCTGCCGAGAAGTATCAATGGCCCCGTGATTGTTTACGCCCGCGACGGGCAAACTCCGCTGCGTCCTCCTCAGAATAACGCTCACTTAGAATTAAAAAAATTGCAGGATTTTTCGCCTTATTTATCCAAGGCGGTACTTGCTTCAGAAGACAGCCGCTACAATTGGCATTTGGGGGTAGATCCGCTGGGCGTTTTGCGAGCACTTTTAACTAATGTTCGCGGGGGCGGAATTCGTGAAGGTGGTAGCACTCTGACGCAGCAGTTGGCGAGGAGTTTGTTTAGAGATTATGTGGGAACTCAAGATTCGGCGGGACGCAAGTTGCGGGAAGCTGTAGTGGCTTTTAAACTGGAGAATTATTACAGCAAAGACGAGCTATTGCTGACTTATTTAAATCGCGTGTTTTTGGGAATTGACCTTTACGGTTTTGAGGATGCGTCTCGGTTTTATTTTGGCAAGTCGGCGAAGGATTTAACTTTGTCAGAGGCGGCAACTTTGGCGGGAATTTTGCCTGCGCCCAACAGTTTTAATCCGATTCAAAATTATCAGTTGGCGGTGCAGTACCGCGATCGGGTGATCGAACGAATGCGCGCACTGGGGACGGTTTCTCAGGAAGAAGCCGATCGCGCGAGGCGATCGCGAATTGAGATCAATCCCAAAGCCCGCCAATATCTGCAAAGTACGATCGCTCCTTATTTCTACAGTTATGTATTTGACGAATTGGAGTTTTTGCTGGGGGAGCAATTAGCCCGAGAAGGCAATTTTATTGTAGAAACAGGTTTGAATCCCGGCCTGCAAAAAGTGGCTGAAGCTTCCCTAAAAAATGCTGTAGAAAATGTCGGAGCGAGTGCAGGTTTTTCTCAAGGAGCCGTGGTAACTCTCAATACTGGAACTGGGGAAGTCTTAGCTTTAGTTGGTGGCGTAGATTATTTGCAAAGTCAGTTTAATCGGGCTACCCAAGCTTTGAGACAGCCAGGTTCTACATTTAAGATTTTCACCTATGCAGCCGCCCTGGAACGCGGAATACCAGCGAGCAAAACTTATTCTTGCGAGCCGCTTTCCTGGGGCGGACAAAGTTACAGCGGCTGCGAAAGAACCAGCGGCACTGCTGATATGTATCGGGGTTTAGCACAGTCGGAAAATGCAATTGCTTTGAGAGTAGCACAAGATGTCGGTTTAGACAATGTAGTGGGAATGGCCAGACGTTTGGGGATTACATCTGAACTGCGTTCTAACCCGGGTTTAGTATTAGGTGAAAGTGAAGTTAACGTATTGCAATTAACTGGTGCGTTCGGGGTTTTGGCGAACCGGGGTTTGGGCAATCGCCCTCACGTAATCAAGCGAATTATTGACAGCAGCGATTGCAAAGATCGAAATGATTTTAACAGTTGCCGCGTGATTTATGACTATCAAAAAGATGGCATTGCCAATCGGCAGTTAGTTTCTGAAGGCGTAGCGGATACCATGACTGATATGCTGCAAGGTGTTGTGCGGGGAGGTACGGGTAGCAGTGCTGCTTTGGGGTTGGGAGAAGCTGGAAAAACAGGCACGACTAATGATAATAGAGATTTGTGGTTTGTCGGTTATATTCCGAGTCAGCAACTCGTGACAGGAGTTTGGTTGGGAAATGATGATAATTCTCCGACTGCGGGAGGTAGTGCAAATGCCGCTCAGTTGTGGGGGGAGTATATGCGGGAAGTGGCGCGTTGAAATCATTAGTCATTAGTCATTAGTCATTAGTCATTAGTCATTAGTCATTAGTTAGTAAGCGGTTGTGCATTTAAATTGTATGTTGAGGGCGGGCTTTTTTGCCCACACCACAAGAGTAAAAGTTTATTTTACCGTGTAATTTAAATGCGGATTAGCTTAGTCGTTTTACCAATGACTAATGACTGCAGATGCAATATTTAAATTTATTCTACAGTCTGAGAAACTGATCGAAAGCTAACGCTCCCCGCGAGCAATGACATCAATACGTTATTGATTCTAAGGCTGATTAAGATTAACTGAGCGATGATTTTTTCAGGGCTTGGGTTGTTCGTCTCCAAAGCGATCGCACATATTTTCGTTGGTCGATCGCGTGCAGTACAATAAAAGCCAGGAAAGTATAAGCAATCCAGAAATGTAAATCTCCTGCAAAATCTACAACCGCTGCATTTTGAGGAAAAATATCTGGCAAGGTTGCCAGCCAAAAGAAATGGATATGCCCGCTTTTATAGGAATTAGAGAGGAAAACTCCGCTCAGAGGAACCGCTAGCATAAACAGATAAATTGCCGCGTGCAGTAGAAACGTGCGAATCCACTCACCTGTAAACTTGGGGAGGCGGCGCGTATACTTACGCCACCAAACTCGCTGCAAAATGAAAATACGCCAAGTTAGCAATCCAATTGTCAACACCCCAATCGATTTATGCAAAGTATAAGCGTTGCCTTGTAATGGTGTATTGTCTGGCATTTTAACCATCCAAAATCCCCCAACCAACAGCAGCAGATAACAGGTTGCCATCACCGCGTGCATTGACCATAATTGCTTGAAGGCTGAATTGGCTCTAGGCGGGGTCTTTGTTGCTTGCGGAACTAATTTGGAACTCATCGAATACCTCGTAAACATTGAATGGTGTTTTGGTTCTGTCAGTCGATTTTATACTTTAGATTTTAGATTGTAGATTTTAGATTTACTCGACAGATGAATCTGGAAGCATGAACTAGGGTCTAAAATTTTTATATCTCCACGATTTAAGTCGGGGACTTGTATCCATTTTTGGGCGCGGTCATTCAATATATGCAAGTTGTATAAATCTCAGATCGACCATTGATTTTAAAAAAAAAATTGTAGGTTTTTGGCGACCAAGGCAAAGGAGAAAATAGTTTATATTGCAGTACAGGAATCAAAACAAACAGTTATGCAACGGAACTTTGGAAAAAAAGCCTCAAAAAACGACCAAAAAAAATATTATCAAATTATCGCCTAACAACACGCGATGACTGCCAACAAACGGCGAGATTTTCCGCGCGCTTTCGGTGGCCTCCAGTGCTGGACGCAAAACCCATGAACAACAGATGCTGCGATAGCTTTCATAATAGAGGGCGAAAGCTAACGCTCAAGAGCGAGCAATGACATAAATATGTCATTGATGCGTCCAAAAATGACATCGGAATGACATCGAGCGTGCGAACGTCCCCGCTTGCAAGCCAAATCAGAGGGAGCGAAATCAAAGCGATCGAAATTAGAGCGCTTCTGACCCCATCCTCCCGGTTATTCTACAGTCTGAGAAACTGGCCGACAGCCAGACAATATCGAGTGCAAATTGACGACATTTCCGATTACTGCGATCGCAGGTGCTGCAAATCCGGTCGCCTCAACTTGCTCTACAATTGTACCCAAAGTCCCGATCAATTCTTCTTGTTCCGGCCGCGTTCCCCAGCGCACTAATGCTATAGGCGTTTCTGCACTCAATTCGGCTGCGGTCAACTGGCCGATAATGTAAGGCAAATTGTGGATTCCCATGTATACTACAATAGTTTCGGAGCCGCGGGCGATCGCCTGCCAATTTACCTCCGGTCGATATTTTCCCGCTGATTCGTGACCGGTGACAAAGGTGACTGAGGAACTGTACGATCGGTGTGTTAAAGGAATTCCCGCATAAGCAGGGGCCGCAATTCCAGAAGTGACACCGGGCACTACTTCTACCGACACTCCAGCTTTTACCAACTCTTCCATTTCTTCGCCGCCGCGGCCGAAGATAAACGGATCGCCGCCTTTGAGACGAACTACGATCGCATTATCTCCAGCTTTTTCTATCATTAACTGAGTTGTTTCGTCCTGCATTAACGAGTGACGGCCTTTGCGTTTTCCGGCATCAATTCGTTCTGCTTGGGGGTTGATTGCTGCCAAAATTTGAGGGCTGACTAAAGCGTCGTAAATCACCACATCCGCGCACTCTAACAGAGCTTTTCCCTTCAAGGTCATCAAACCCGGATCTCCGGGTCCCGCACCTACTAAATACACTTTGCCTAAAGACATTTTTCTTGCTTCCTTTACCTCTTCTGTGCCACTGCGGTTCATTTTTGAATTAAATCCCCAATTAAGTCTGCTAATTCTACACTTGCGCCTAGAGGATTTGCGAGATGAAGTTCTGCCGCAGGAAATTGCTGCTTTAGCTGTGCGACATTTTTGGCGATCGCATCTGTAATTCCTCCATTAAATAAGAAGTATGGCACAATTCCTATTTGCTGCTGTCCACCACGAACCAAACTGTCAATTTGCTCTTCCAAACTCGGCTTTACCGACCAATAAGCTGTCTGTGCACCGAGTTGGCTGGCGATTTCCTCAACTGTCGAGTTACCTCCGGGGCGACGGCTGCCGTGAGATAATAAAATCCATTTTGGCGATCGCAGATTGGGGAGAAAAGCCACCTCTTGCATCTGACTTTTTACCAATTTTGTTAAGCCTGCTGTTTGGGAACCTAAATGCGGGCGCAATGCAATTTTTAGCTTGTCACCAAAATTTTTTTTGGCAATTTCCACCTCTGCCGGTATGTCTTCGGCGACGTGAACTCCCGGCAATAAAAATACAGGCAGGATTTGCAATTCTGTCAGTCCCAGCGACAGAGTACGATCGCCAAAACTGCAAATTTGTTCGTGGAGGGGCGCTGGACCGAGTTCTAGGGTGGCGGTTGCTACTGCGGGGGACGAGTCAGCAAAATTTTGAGACAGCAGTTGACTTAGGTTTTCCAAAGCTAGTTGGGGTCTGGGGTCGCGGCTGCCGTGAGAAACTAATAAATAGGTCGATCGCAATTTCAATATGGATTTGATGTTAATGTTCGATCGGGATTTCAAATAATTATAACACCGTAGGGCGCGTGACTTAAAAAATACTCAACACAAAAATTCGATATCGTAGGGTGCGCGGCTTGAAAATTACTCAACACTGGGCTTAAATCTTCTAAGCCGCCCACCTTACAAAAGAAGGTGCGCGGCTTAAAAATTACTTAATACTGGGCTTAAATCTTCTAAGCCACACAGCCTAGACAAATCTCACATTAACCTTTGGGAGCGGGATCGGCGATGTACTCGAAAGTCGGTTTAGAGTTCCAAGGCCCGCGTTCATCCTTGCCATTTGTTGACAAGTTAAAGTAGAGATCCACAGTAGAATCTGGCGGAATATTGCCGAACATCGGATCGGTAAGTTTGCCCAGCGCTTCCAGAGCTTTCATGAACATTTGAGTGTGAGAAATTTCGCGAGTCAGCAGAAAATGGAGGGTCTTTTTCGTTCCCATATCCGGTGCTAGTTTAATCAACTCTTCGTAGGTTTGGCGAGCTCCTGCTTCTGCAGCAATATCAGCGCGCAAATCGCGCACCACATCCCCACCTTCGTTGATATAAGCTGCTGTCCAAGCTTGACCTTGGCTGTCTAACAAGTGCGGGCCTACGCCGCGCACGGCAAACAAAGTGCTTTTGTAAGCTTCTGTTTGGTCAACGTTTTTGGTGTGCATTTCTATGAGTTGCCCCACCATTTCTAAGTGGCTGAATTCTTCTATTGCAATATCTTGGAGCATATCCTTAATCCCTGCATCTTCACAGTGAAAGGACTGCACCCAGTATTGCAGAGCTGCTGTCAGTTCTCCGGTTGCTCCGCCAAACTGTTCTAACAGCAATTGGGCAAAACGGGGGTTGGCTTCGTCTACTGTCACGGCAGCCATTAATTGTTTTTTGTGAAAAAACATGGATCGATACCTCTCTTTAATTCTGTTGTTACAGTCTGAGGATTGCAGACTTGTAACTGTGTTCACCTTCACCAACCATTGTGCGACAAGCGATCGCACCGAACCTCGGTCGCTGGTTACATCTAACGAGACAAATTTCTCTGCTTTCAGATAGAGTTTAAACTTAAAATTTTAGTTAGTTATTCGGTAGACAAAATTACAATTTAGGAGCAGCATTATTGTCGCACTCGGTTAATTTTGCTGACAGGGCATCGAGGTGTCGCAGCCACTGAATGCCGCCAACCCAACTGCGAGAGGGGAGGTGTCCGATTGGTGCTTGCTGACTAAATTTAATCTGCCCTAAAGCAGTAGCAGAGTTGTATGTCGACCAGTTGACCCGATCGCAAAATCTGATATAGTCTCCCTTAACGCTTTCGTAAATCTGCTTTTGGACGCTGAAGCCAAACCGACCTTGACTGTAGTGCAGCCAAAGGCGATCGAGTGTTTGCAAATCTTCGCAGGGTAGCTGGTAAATTTGGCGAATTTCTAGCGCAGTTCCCGGTTGCAGCGAGAGAGACTGACACATCAGGGCCCAAGTTTCGCGATCGGCTTCTTTCCACTTTTTGTTTGACAAAAAATCCCGCAATTTGGTATAATCAACTCCCCGTGCAGAAATTATGGTCGGATCGAGATTTGAAGTAACAGATAAGGAAAAAGTTTCTGGCGAATTGGCAGCGGATTTTGTGGCTGAAATGGGAGGATCGGGAGTTAGGGGCGCGGTGATATCTGCTGAGTTGTCGCTATTACTGAGAGTAGGGGCGATCGGCATTTTGGGCAAAAGCAAACTGCGATCGCGCATATCTAAAGCTGCATTGATATCTTGCAAAACTTCCGCAGCAAAACTGTACCGCTGATTGAGATGAGTTTGCAGCAATTTATCTAAAATTTCACCTAACTCGCCGCTAATACTCGTGCCTTTGGGGAGAAAATCGCGCCACCACCAGCGCTCGCTGTTGCAGTCGTACATATCCAAAGGAGGAACTTGCGTCATCAGGCGAATGCAAGTAACACCTAAACTGTAAAGGTCGCTAGCAGGAAATACTCTGCCGCGCATTTGTTCGGGAGCTACATAATCTTGACTGCCGATGAGCGTTGCTGGACGGAGTATCGCTGTATCAGTCAGCAGTTTGGCAATGCCAAAATCGATCAATACGGGTTTGTTGTCCGACTGGCGGCGGATAATATTTTCTGGTTTGATGTCCCGGTGAATGACGCGCTTGTCGTGGATAAATTGCAGCACGGGCAATAAGTCTTGCAGCAGTTGCCAAATTCTATCTTCACCGTATACACTCTCGTCTAATTCTTGTTTGAGAGTCGGCCCGTCTATAAACTCTTGAACTAAATAAATTAGGCCTTCTTGTTCAAAGCCCGCTAATAATGTGGGGATTTGCGGGTGTTTTCCGAGTTCGTCTAAACGGACGGCTTCTTGGCGAAATAATTCAACGGCTTTGTTGAAATTTTCGGGGTTGCGATCGTAAAAATGAAATTGCTTGACTGCACAGCGGGGTTGAGATGGGATGTCTCGATCGACTGCTAGAAAAGTTTTGCCGAATCCGCCTTTACCTAAGAGTTGAATGGGGCGATATCTCTGTCTGAGTAAAAGGTTATATCCGCAGTTTAAGCAATGTTCTGCGGTGTTCGAGTTTTCGGGTTTTTGACATTCTGGATTGAGGCAGTAACTCATAGGGATTTTAGATTTTATATTTTAGATTTTAGATTCACGATTCTCAATCAGGCTTTTATGGGCGGGCTAGGAGGGCCCACCCCACAAGAAAACTCATTCTTTTTGGAACAGGCAAGATGCCTGTTCCACAAGAGATGAATTTTCTTGTGGAACAGGCATCTTGCCTGTTCTTGAGAATGGTGCAAGATGTGAGTTTCATCAAACTTGGTAAAATTTAAATGCGCTTAGGCTTATGAGGCTATTGTAATGCGCCCGACCGAATCGGGAGGCCGGGAGGGCTGCCGATGTCGGGCGGCGCTGCTGTTGGGGTGCGCTCGTGTTGCCGATCGCCCGAAAAGTCGCGCAAAATTGTGCTAAACTCATACTGTGTCTGAATTTGAGGCTTTGTGGAGCGATCGGGTTCAGGGACGCTCAAAAATATTTTGAAATATTTTTGCCTTACCCCTAGACTTGTGCTAAAGTTAGATGCTATAGTAAAAAACAACACGGCGAGTGTAGCCAAGTGGTTAAGGCAGTGGTTTGTGGTACCACCATTCGTGGGTTCAATTCCCATCATTCGCCCTTTAAATTCTGAACTGTTTGATGAGGTCGCCTCCGGGCGCGCTTCGGCGCACCTTAATCTTTGGGATTTAGCGGTTGAGTCGGCACAAGTTCCGATGTGCTAATCTAAAATCTCCAATCAAAAATCAGAAATCAAAATATGCCATCTTTAGTAGCAGAAGATTGGGGATATAAATTTAGCGGCGATCGCACAATTAATAAGTTTATTCGCGATATAGAAGGAGAAGTGGCTGTAGCGAAATATTGCGATTGGGAATGCAGAGATCGTGCGGAACTTCTGATGTCGGAGATAGCCGGCGAATCCCCCAGTCTTTTCTATGTGCGCCGCCAAAAGATAAATGAAAGATTTTCGGAAGAGGAAATCTGGGAGTTGATTCTTGCTACGGATGGAGATGATTTTGAATTACCTCAATTGCTGCAAAAAGCCGATCGCACTTTGCGATTGTTAGCAACTGTACGCTGTGAAGACGGAATCGGCGGTTTGAAACTTCTGGATGCTGGTTTGGTGGCGGTTCCCAGAGGCAGGAAAGATGGGTATGGTTTGCCGGTTCAGTTGCGACTTTTGGCTAACAGTCGTAGCGTAGCGGGGCGTAAGCCATCGCCAATTCCTGTAAAGTCGATCGCCCGCGTCCAACAAATGCCGTTTTGGGACGACAGACACATACCGACTACCGAACAGCTTAAAGTTTGGCACACTTT
The DNA here is from genome assembly GCF_036700565.1 of Microcoleus pseudofavosus SVA1_A4. NCBI lineage: Bacteria > Bacillati > Cyanobacteriota > Cyanophyceae > Oscillatoriales > Microcoleaceae > Microcoleus > Microcoleus pseudofavosus. The sequence goes on along the minus strand of NZ_JAUBPE010000106.1, from coordinate 8,541 downwards.
TTTAAATGTTGAAAAACGCATCGCCGAAGCGCGTCAATTTTGCGTACCTTTTCGCGGTCACAATTACGGTTCCGGCTTCAAAATCGTTACTTTTGAAATCGATCGTAATTCCGCAACTCTTGACGGCTATGATGAAAATTCCTTAGAATTGAGCGACTTTCGCGAAAGGCTGAAAAAAGCCAGAAATGAAGAGATTATTCTGTTTGATTCGCCGCCCGGAAGCAGAAGCAGCCGAGATGGAGAGACGTTGGGTAGCATCGCCGAAATAGACTTTGAACATGGTAAATTACGCATTAAGTTAGATGTTGATTTGGGCGATCGCATGGCGGGCGGCAGATATCAACTACCCAAACAAGGATTCTTGTATTTTGAGGCGGCGGGCGATATCAGTCAAATCGAACGCAAGAAAAAAGCTTTAAAAATGCTGACCGATGGTCGCGCTCAAAATCCCTATTTGAGCGAATTTTTATTCGATTCTTCTCAGGCGAGAAGCCCGGAAAAATTGATAAAATTGGATCGGGAAAATTTATTAAATCCCAATGCTAATGACGACCAACTTGCGGCCGTAGAAACGGTGCTTTCGGCGCGGGATTTGATTTTGATTCAAGGGCCGCCGGGAACGGGAAAAACGACTGTGATTGCGGAAATTTGCTATCAAATTGCCCGTCAGGGCGGCAAAACTCTGATTGCTTCTCAGGCTAATTTGGCTGTAGATAATGCTTTGAGTCGGTTAGTTCACAATCCGGCGATTCGGGCTTTGCGGAAGGGAAAAGCTCATAAGGTGCATGAAGAAGGGCAGCCGTTTTTGGAGGAAAACGCGATCGGCACTTGGCTGCAAAATACGGCGACTGACTGCGAACAAAAGCTCTCGCAGCGTTTGACTAATGTCAAGTCTTTGCGGCAGTTGCTGGCAGAATCAGAGCGATTTACAGCTTATTTTACGGCTGAAAAAGCTTTTTTCAATAAACTAAAACACTTGCACGAGAGTAAGGCAAGTTTTGAGGAAAAGTGGAACGAACAAGCAACAGCTTATGAACTGATTTTAACCGACAAAAGCGAGATTGAATCGGTTGTTGCGGGGCTGGAAAATCTGCTGGATGCGCCGCAGGTGAACTGGGAATCTCCAGAAGTTGCCGAGTTTATGCCCAGGCTAAAACCTTATTCTGAAGGCAATGTTTTAGTCGAAAACTTTATGGCAAATGTGCGGATATGCGCCAGCAATGCTACTCAAATAGGCTTCGATCGCCCTGCTTGCGGTGCGTTTGGGATTGCGGTTTGGCTGCGGGAAACTGTAGCAGCGCAACTGTCGGAATTTAAGGCGGCATTCGATCGCGCTGATGATGTTTGTCACGCTATGTCGGCGGTTTCGGAGTCGTTGCGGGTGTCGCGGCAGATGTCTGATGCTGTGAATCAACTCGAATTGGGCGATCGGCAAAATCAGACACACCGCCACAATCTCGAACAGAAAATCAAGAATTTGGAACTGCGAAAAGCGGAAATTGCCACCGTTGTTGTCGCCGTTGCAGAGTGGATCGAGACAGCGGATACGGGACTTTATGAAGTTGTGAAATCTTGCTGGGAAACGGGCGCGATCCTGACGGATGAAATGGTAGAATTGCCCGTGGGACTTCTGAAAATTGCCCGATCGCTCAAATTGCCGATCGTGCCGCCCAAATGCAAAGTCAATTTGCCCGATTTGGATCGGTTGCGAAACGCGGTATCCCACGAAGCAAACGGCGGTTTTAAGGATATACAAGGGCAGCAGTTCCGGTTTAGCGAGTTTTTGCACCTAAATTTGAGTCAAACGCCGATCGTGCTCGCTGCGGGCGATCGTACGCAGTGGCAGCAACTAGCCAAAGACTTCGACAGCTATTCTCAAGTCAGCCCAAGTCAGCGCAAATTTATAATTGAAAAAACTGCCACTTTCTTAAGTAGCATTCAACAATTTTACAGTCAATCATTGCAGCCAAATCATATCCAAGCTACCTTCGATCGCCTAGTCAAAGAATTGCTGCACAGCATCCTCGCAAATGCGCGTCAGTGCGTGGTTCCCCTGAAAACCGAAACCGAACAGCAGCTTATAAAACAGCAACAGCTATTAGATAAAATTGGTCAAACCGTGAACCAGCAGCAAATATCCGCCGCTAAACTTCAGGTAGAAACAGCGCAGCAAGAGGCGAACTTAAAAATTAGCGAAGTTACCAATCTATTGCAAGCAATTGCCCGACAGCCAAACGTACCGGAAAAATTGCGGATTTTAGCCGAACAATATCTCACACAAAAATCGAATATTTGGGAGCAACCGCAGCATTTTGTCAAGCAAGTTGAGGCTTGGAAAGCCAGCGCGGTTCAGCTTGAAAAATCGATTGCTGACTTAGACCCTTTTGGCATTTTGGAGACGATAAAAAACACTCTTGACGAGCATTTATCTCCGCTGCAAACGGCCGCCGCAACTTCGCAGCAGCAACTCGCAGAACTTCAAACAGAATTGAGCGAAATTACCGCTCAACTGCAACAGCAGCAACCGACAGCAGCATTACTTGCTGAGAGAAAGTGGTGGGAGTCAGCATGGCAAAATATCCCGGAAAAATACCGACCAGAAGTTCCGAGTACAGGATTGTTCAGCAGCGAGTTTTTAAGCAAAATTAAGCGTCTATTCAAAACTTGGCAGCGGAAGTTAGAACAAGAAGAAACCGCCCTAAATCGTTCTCAAAACTTTGTGACTGATTGGATTCAAAAACTCCGCAATCCATCCGAAAAAGACCGCAACGATTTAAAGCAAATTTATATTGACAATGCTAACGTAATCGGCATTACTTGCGTGCAAGCTGCTAGCTTCGATTTTAGTAAAAACTTTCCCAGCTTTGATGCAGTCATCATTGACGAAGTTAGCAAATGTACGCCGCCAGAGTTATTGATTCCCGCTTTGAAAGGCAGAAAATTAGTATTAGTGGGCGATCACAGGCAATTGCCGCCGATGTTCAATCAAAGTACGATCGACGATATCGCCGAAGACATCGGCTGTACCGGAGATGAACTTAGCTTCATAAAAGAATCTTTGTTTAAAGTTTTGTTTGAAAATGCCAGCGACAGCATCAAAAAAATGCTGACAACTCAGTATCGAATGCACCCGCAAATTATGGGTGCAATCAATCAGTTTTACCAGCAAAAACTCAACTGCGGCATTCAGGAAGCAGACACCAAGCGCGCCCACAACCTCGCAGGCAAAATCATTCAAGAAAACAATCATATCCTGTGGGTGAAAACGCCTGTGGGACAAGGGTTTGAGGAGGAAAAACAGGGTACTTCGCGGTTGAATGTCAAGGAGATTGATGCGATCGAGCGTTTGTGCGAGCAAATGGAGGCTGCTTGGCAGTCCAAAGTTGCGATCGGCGAACCGCCCAAAGAAATAGGAATTATCACTTTTTACGGCGCTCAATTGAATGCAATTAAAGACAGAATCGAAGCCGAAAGATTTCCGTCTTTGAGCATCCGCACTGGTACGGTTGACATATTCCAAGGCATGGAAAGACCTGTAATTATTGTCAGCACAGTGTGCAATAATGTTAGGGGCGATATCGGATTTGCTAAGGAACCGGAACGGGTGAATGTGGCATTTTCCCGCGCTCAAGAATTGCTGGTAGTTGTCGGCTGTCACGATTTATTTACCCAACAAACAGGTACTGTGGGAAAAATGTATCAGGAAGTTTCAAAAACGGTGCGTCACTGCGGAGGTTTTGTAGATGTTTCTAGCGTCCTCAACTAAAGAAATCGACTCGAATTTAAGTTCGCTAGCGGCACAAATTGAGCAACAAAATCCGGGTTTGTCGGTGTTGGCGGCGCGTCAATTTCGCTTTGCAATCCGCCAAACTCCGCTGGAGGTGTCGGTTAGCGAACCCCGCGAGTTTAACGTGTTGGAAGAGTTCATTTTGCGGGCGGGCGTCGAGTTTGAACCTGCGCCAACTTTGAAGGAATTGGCGGATTTACTGGGGTTAGACGAGATTTTTGTGAAGACTGCGGCTGCGACTCTCGTTAGTTTGGAAATCTTGGAGGTGTCTGAAAATGGCAAAATTGCGATCGCCCCGCAAGGCAGAGATTTTTTCGAGAAAGGTGCCGTTAGTCGATCGCAAATTCAATCACTTTATGCCATTTCCGATCCTTTAAATCAAACTCTTACTTTTAAATTCGATGCTTTAGCCGCAGAATCGGTCAACTTACCAGATTTAGCAGATTTAGTATCGCTCGAACATAAAATTTCCGACCTTGCCAATTTAACTATAGCAGAAATCCAGCCGTTAATTCAAGCTTCCGGCTTAGGAATTCACGTCCCCGAAAACGGCAAAATTGTGTCTGAGTGCGATGTCATCGGCGACGATTTAGAGATTTGGCAAACAGTTTCGATTTTTTTGTTGTTAGATGCGATCGAAGATAAAACAACTATTCAAGTCCGACAGGGAAAGCAAATATTAGAAACAGCATCAAACTTGCTAAACGAACTCGAATCACAACAAAAACTTTCCTTGAACGACTTGTGTAAAGTAACCCCAGACATCGCACAGCAAGAATCAGAGACAATCCCACTCCAGAAAACTCCTAAAAAGGCATCTAAGAAGAAACCCAAGGAAACGATATGAGGAGGACTAACTCCTGATTACGAACTGGTTTGTATTGAGGACTTTAGTCCTGATTAACTGATATCTTGCACCCTTCTCAATTACTTGTTTAGGAACGGGCATCTTGCCCGTTCTTGACAATAGTGTAACATATAAATATTAACCAACAAATGAGGTAATTGTGCAATGGACAAACTAGCTCAATATCGTCAGTACGTTCAGACATTAATCACCCGTTATGCCGAAGACGATGTTTCCGATGATGAAGTCGAAGTGCAACTTATCTGCGACACAGAACGAGATCATTATCAGTGGATGAATGTCGGCTGGGAACACTTAACCCGGATTTATCAAACCATTATTCACATTGACATCAAAGATGGAAAAATCTGGCTTCAACAAAATTTGACAGAGCAAAATCCTGCGGAGGAATTAGTTGAAATGGGAGTACCGAGAGAGGATATTGTTTTGGGATTGCACCCCCCATACAAACGACCGTATACTGATTACGGTGTAGCGTAAACAGTTGACAGTTGACAGTTGACAGTTGACAGTTGACAGTTGACAGATGTCCACTTAATATAGGGCGCGTCTCTTTAGAAAACACCAATTATTTTGTACTTCCTCCTGTGACGTACTATTATCAGGTAGGGTGCGTCACTTGGGAAAATCTCAATTATTTTGCATTCGCATGGCCGGCGACGCACCCTACAATAATCCTACTGAGCCTTAACGCATTTCAGCATCCGCAAAGTAGCCGCCGCCGCGTAATTCCGCTTTGCAGAATCATCGGGAGCAAACTGATTGCCAATTTCGTTAAGAGACGAAGCAACAGAACAATAAGCAGACATTTGAGTAATAATAGAAGCAGCCCAATGATTCTGAGTATCTGAAAAAGTTTTAAACGGCTCTTTAGCAACTAAATTCGGCTGCATTCCCCGCGCCGACAAACCAAATTCCGCCGCTCGACGGAGCACCGCCATCAATTCAGCGCGAGTGACTGGCTGCGTAGGTTTAAAAGTTCCATCTTTATAACCGCTAACTATCTTATTGTCTCGCGCAAATTGAACTTTTCCGGCACTCCAGCGCGAGCTATCAACGTCGCTGTAGGGACGGATAGAAACACTGCTAGGAAATGTTATATTAGCACCTTGTATTCCTTTCAAAGATTCCAATACTAAAGATACCAATTGCTCTCTAGTAACAGCAAGTTGCGGTCTAAAAGTATTATCTTGAGAAAACCCGGCGACAAACCCAAGGCCCACAGCTTCTTTAATTTCGGAAGCGTAGATATCGGTAGCAATATCTCCGAATGTATTTCCTCCGGTATTTCCGCCGGTATTTCCTCCGGTATTGGCAGTTTCTCCCGGTGCGAGTTCCTTGCTAGTGAAATAAAAGTGACCTAATGTGCGGCCTTGATAAGCTCTTTTAGTCAAGCGCCAAGCCGGATCGAGAGTGATTTTCATAAAGCCGTTAACATCGCCGTTTGTGCGGCCGATGATTATCGGTTTAGCGTTGGGATCGTTGGGAGTTCCCATTAGTACAACATTGCCGTCAATGCTTTCTAAACTCAGGCTGTATTTTAATGCTAAATCGGTGCCGGCCATGCGAATTGAAAAGCCGTTGCTGTCAGTTGCGCGGCCGCAAATGCCGGTGAAATCAAAAGTAACTAATAACGGATCGACTCTCACGGGATTAGAGCCGCTTTCGCTCCAGCACTGCCGCTTGTCTGTGACCTGTTCTACAATTAGTAATTGGTAGCCGCCAAAAGCGCGGGGTTGTGCGATCGCAATTACTCGGTCTTGGTTAATTTCGGTTTCGTCAAAAGTATATGCTTTAGCCGAACCGATCGCCCCTAGTGTTAAAATTGCTGAACCGGCCAGTGCGGCCGCTGTTCGTACCAGTGAATGTTTCATAGTTTTTCCCTATTTACCCCTTGTTTTTATGAGACCTATCTAGAATAAAAAAGGTCGCGCTCTTGTGACAACAAGATAGAATTTTACCATCTCTTGTTCCGGTGATATCGTTTCCGGTTGCATCGGAATTAATATTACCCGCAGTCAGGACACGGCAGTGCCGTGTCCCTACAATTAATCGGGTGATAGTTATATCCGAGGGGGGCGATGGCCCTCCCGCTTGCAGCCCGTGCTACGATTATTTTGGGGAGCAAGAAACGGCATTGCCGTGTCCTCCGTTGCTGGTGGCAAAATATCGCACTATTTACAAAAAAAACGGTGCGTTACACTTGGTTAACGCACCCTAAAACAAACATTCAAAAAGTGCCTTTCCCCTCTAGCGGAACATACTGCTAACCGAACTATCTTCGTGAATCCGCCAAATAGTTTCTCCGAGCAAATTCGCTACCGAAAGCACCGTCAACTGCTTAAAACGGTTCTCTTCAGGCACAGGAATTGTATTCGTAACAATTACCTCTTCCAACACCCCGCTAGACAAACGCTCGATCGCCGGAGGCGAAAATACCGCATGAGTAGCACAAGCATAAACCTGCCTCGCACCCTCGCGGCGCAACAATCTCGCCCCTTCACAAATCGTGCCCGCAGTGTCGATCATGTCGTCCACCAACACGGCTGTTTTTCCCCTCACATCACCGATGAGGTTCATCACTTCAGCGATGTTGTGAGCTTGGCGGCGCTTGTCAATAATTGCCAGGGGAGCATCGCCAAGCTTTTTGGCAAAAGCTCTCGCCCTAGCGACTCCGCCAACATCCGGCGAAACCACAACAATATCTGTCAATTGCTTGCTCGCCAGATAATCCAACAGCACCGGCGAACCGTAAACGTGGTCGAAAGGAATGTCAAAATAACCTTGTATCTGAGCCGAGTGCAAATCCATCGCCAAAACGCGACCGGCCCCAGCCTCAGTAATCAAATTAGCCACTAATTTTGCAGTAATCGATTCTCTTCCGGCCGTTTTGCGGTCTGCCCTAGCATATCCGTAATAGGGAATGACGGCTGTAATTTGTCTGGCCGAAGCGCGGCGACAAGCATCGATCATAATTAACAATTCCATGAGGCGATCGTTTACCGGACAGCAAGTTGGCTGAATCAAGTAAACATCGCAACCCCGAATCGATTCTTGAATTTGAACGTAGAGTTCCCCATCAGCGAACCGCTTGCGAACCATCGGCCCCAAATCAATCCCCAGATAGCGAGCCACCTCTTGGGCGAGGGGAACATTAGCAGAACCGGAGAACAGCCGGAGACGGTCGTGAGCGGAAACCGGCGGCTCGGGAAGCGGAAGCGGTAAAGTAGCAGAACGGATCACAGCAGGCCTCTTGCAGGACGTTTATTCCACCGCCATCTTACCATCTGAAACTAGAAATATTCAGCCAATTTTTTGAGAGATTTAACTTTCGGGGCGGTCGCAAGTGTTAAGTGCCGGCGAACTGAATAGGACTTGCAGAAGTATGTCCGAGAAACCGGGTTTCTACCCCACATTCGGCATCGTTAACGGTCACAATCGGTTTTTACTTATTTTTATCCAGCAATAAAACTATGAATTATACTTGGATACCGTAGATTAACGTATAATTTTTTTAAAAAGGCATAATATATTACTTTAAAGATAGAGTTTTCTGCGTAATTATGCTGTGTGACACCCCAGGGTGTGGAATGTGGGCTCTAGCAAACTCTGTACTGGCAGAAGTACGATCGCACTTTTGCGCCCGATGTCTAAAAATTCTGGCGTGAGTCAATTGGGGGCCGAGGCTGGAAGTGCAGCCACCCCAAATTCGGTCGAAGGCCGAAGGCATCCGGGTTCAATGCTATAAAAATGCCACCAACAGGCAATAAACTTGAAAAATACTGTAAAAAAAGTTAAGAATCGGAGCAGGCGTTGCTGAATTGATGTATGATATAGCGATCGAGAGCAAAGTTGACGAAAAACAATGAACAGAAAATTAGAGTCC
>NZ_JAUBPE010000105.1:0-18097 GCF_036700565.1 Microcoleus pseudofavosus SVA1_A4 | reverse complement strand
TCAACCTAGGGGTCAAGTTTCACTGGATTAGTTATTTACGGATTGATTACCGAGATTCACTAATCAACGAATCGCACTTCCACAGCACCTTCAACTGTTCCAATTCCTCACCCTTGAGTTCGATGTTGAAATTGTCGTAGAGGGGCAGCGAGGGAAATGCTTTGGTTTTAATCCGCTGTGACACGGGCTTGCAAGTTTCCTCCGTGTGCGCGAAGTGATGTTCTTTCACTTTCCCCTTTTTCGCTGTCAATCCGCCACCGCAGTAGAGGCAAGCGAGGTTAGTTTTTCCGCGCACAGCTTCATCTATGCTCGTCAGTTCGCCACTGAGAGCAACACCAAATTTTAGCCACATTGTCTGTCAATTCTCCTTTGAGCCGGTTTTGTAGATGCACCCGCTCCACACGATGGCTTACGCCCCGCTTCGCTACGAGAATTGTAACAACAAATCCAGGGGTGAGGGCTTCTGCCTTGGGAAAGAAAGCGATCGGCACTCGATGCTCTTGATGCGCGACTGTCAATCCAAAATCTAAAATCTAAAATCTAAAATCTAAAATTGCCCGTCACCAGTCGGGAATTTCTTGGGCCGCGTCGTCGGATAGGTCTTGTGACAGTTGCTCTCTTGGTAACGGCACAGCGGGCAATTCATCCTCTACAGGGGAAAATGTACGTTTCCCCGTGTAGGACAGCATGGAAAGTGAAGCGATCGCTCCTTTGACTTGATCCGGCTTCACCTCTAAGTAATGCTGCAACTGTTCGAGGTTACTGTGACCGCTGATTTCTTGAATAATCCGCAGCGGAATTCCGGCGTTGCTCATCTGAGTCAGGGCGGTGCGACGGAAGCTGTGGGTGGAGGCTCCCTCGATGCCGGTTCGCTCGAACGCTTCTCTCAAAATCTGATCCGCTGAGTTGGTGTGCAGATGCTTCCAATGATGGGCAGGGTGGCGGCCAGGAAATAAATAAGTCTGACCCGCGTGGGGACGCCAAGATGTCAGGAGACTTCGCAAATCTTCAATGACCGGAATCGTTCTGGTTTGGAGTTGGCCTTTGGTGTTGCCCTTGCGGAAGTTGATTGTAGGTCGGACTGTACCTCTGGCAGTGTAAATATCGATGACTTCCAGGGAACAAGCTTCGGCAATCCGACAGGCGGTGTAGAGACAAACTCCGAACAGTGTGCGATCGCGTGAGGTTTGCAAACCTTTGTTGAACAAAAGCTCGATTTCCTGTTGCGTGAGTATCTTGGCCTGGCCGTGCCGTTCTATCTTCATCTTGGTAAACTCGACCCTATACCACAGAGTTTGCCGCAAATACTGCATTGCTGCATCGGTTGGGGGAATTTCTTAACGTGGTAGGAGAGGTGCCAAGGAAAATAAGGGTCATCGTAGATTCGGTGAGCGACAATCGCTATCGGGTATTCTAAAAATAAATGATGTTGGAAAGTTCATCGGAAAACAATAATCAGATGATTATTCGCGATCGCCAAGGACGAGAGTACCGCCTGCAAGTAAACGGGGACGAAAACTCATATTTTATTGCCAAACTCTTGTACCGCAACAGCGCAATTGGTATGCTTCAATGCGTTTTGTATCCGCCCGATAAATTGGAGATAGGCGATATCTTGATTCGCGATGATGTAATTCACACTCCAGAACACTTAGGGGCAGCTCTTTTGAGACTGCTAGTTGAACCCAAGCCAATCGATTACCGCCGCAGGGGACTGGGAACTCACCTGTTGCAGTTTGCGATAAAGAAAGCTCGTCAGCGGGGAATTAAGCGAATCTGCTGTTCTCTAACTCAAAAAGACATCAACAATAATCCCAACCTCGTCAAATGGTACAAGAAGCATGGATTTGAAATACTTCCGCCTTCACAGGAGAACCTCGAAAATGCAGCTTTCGGGATTTCTCTGGATTTAGGAGAGAAATTAAATTAATTGCGCCTTGCGATCGTATAAGCCTGTTCTTGAGGGCAATACTCCTCTGCAAGCTTCCCGCTTCGCACCCAACGCCAATTAGCCTCGAATAGTGATAGCTTTTTGTATAATCTTGAGATAGGCGATAAAACTGGTACACCGTATCATTAAGCATGAAACAAAACAACCAACAACGTGCTACTGCCAATAAAATCAAAAAGTGGATTCAAGCCACCAAGGAAGTTGAAAAAGCTCGACTTGCTATACCAATAACCAGGTTGACGAGTATCAAAAGTTTGTGCACCGATGAAGTCGCCGCCGAAAAGTTTGCGCTCTACATTGCTCAACGAGTGCAGCAGCAGATGAATCAGGCGATTTGTCCCGAACATTTCACCAGTGAAGAATGGGCACAGCAACAACAATTAGTGGATGAGGCAATCGCGCTGATGCAGAGTTACTTAGAAAATCCTAGTTACGAAAGCCGGCAATCTCTCAGAAACTTATTGAAAGATATTGATGGAGTCCAAGGGGATGACTACCGTAATTTTAGATGGGCAACGGTGCGTTTTGTCCGCAGCGGAGATTTACTCAAGCTAGAGTATGCGCTGCGCTGTGCCGGTAGAGACAGATTTCCCCTATTGGACTTACAAATTAGCTAGAGAATATGTAGAAGGCTATGGATTGCAGTCTGGTTCGGGTATCGTTGCTGAATCCGTACCCATGTTGTTGGAAGTAGCAGAATTTTGGTGTCAGTATTATTTCGCTCAAAGTTTGAGCGAGAAATTTCCCGATGGGAGCGATCGCTGCGTTCGACCCAACCAGTGAGAATTTTCAGCAGATTGAGGGTTTGTTAAGCCTGCAACCCCCTAAGATTGTCAAACTTGCCATTAAACTAAATATCGCCCGAGTCACACTTTAGAGTTCTCCTATATTTTCCAGGCGTAAGAAATGCAGCCGTTCCGATGCTTCACCAGCTACAATTGTGACTTCATCGGATGTAACGGTGCAGCAAAATAAGGCTGAAAGTAGCGATCGCCTCCCCACTTTCTCTCATCCCAAACTTTTAGGGTGTTAACGAAGTTAGTCAATTGAGTGCCCGTGACTTTGACCCGATGAGTAAGACGCAAGCGGATATGGGGTAAAAGACGCGGCACGAGCGTCGGAAGTAGTGGACTTGAGGGCCGTGACTGTTCGGGCGATCGCCAAATGGTTGGAGGAAAGGGGAAGTTTCTCGCACGATAGCCCGCTTTTTATAGCACTTGACTCGGCTCACAGCCGACACAGACGCAAGCGGCGACGGTATCTGCAAGATGGTTGTCCGCCACAGCGAAAAAGCTGGTATTAAAAAGCAGATGTCCCCTCACCGCATCCGACACTTAGTTATCACGGCGGCACTGGACACAACAGAGGGAGATGTAAGAAAAGTGCAGAAACTCAGCAGACACAAGAATTTAAACACCTTGATGGTGTATGACGATAATCGCGGCCGCGACCAGCAAGACGTTACCGATTTACTTGATGGGATGTTTTGAGCGAGCGGCGGGGGAAGCGGATGATTCGACGTGAAGGAGCGATCGAAATCTATGATTTCTCCGATGCTAAACATGAAGGAGCGTTGGATACATAATGATTAATTACTCCATGAATAAACTCAGCATTGACTCTGATAATAAAATATGCAATTGCAACAGCGACTGACTGAGATCGACCTTGATGCCTATTTTCAACGAATTGGCTATAGCGGTGACTGCTCGCCCAGGCTGACAGCATTACAGGCAATTCATCAACGACATTCCCAAACGATCGCCTTTGAAAACCTCAATTCGCTCCTGAAACAACCTGTGAAGCTGGATTTAGCATCCTTGCAACAAAAACTAATCAACGAGGGACGGGGCGGCTATTGTTTTGAGCAAAATTTACTGTTGCGGGCTGTTTTGCTGGCTAAGGGCTTTCAGGTAACGAATCTGGCAGCCCGCGTGCTGTGGAATTTGCCATCCGGGACGATCGCGCCCCGCAGCCATATGGTGCTGTTAGTCAATATTGATGGAGAACCGTACATTGCAGATGCGGGATTCGGAGGATTAACGCTTACCAAGCCGCTTGCTTTGACACCGGATATTGAACAACCTACATCCCACGAACCATTTCGATTGATCGCAACGGATCGCAGCTACATTATGCAAGCATATATCAAGCAGGAGTGGAAATCCCTTTACAGATTCGACCTTCAGGAGCAAGAATTACCAGATTATGAGGTGAGCAATTGGTACGTTTCAACTCATCCCAACTCGATTTTTGTTGCTAACTTGATGGTGGCCAAGCCGGATGCAAATTGTCGTTATGCCTTGTGGAACAATCAGTTTACGGTGCATTATTTGGACGGTCGAACAGAACACCGCGTCCTTTCAACGGTTGCAGAGTTACGCGCTACCCTTGAGAATGTTTTTTGTCTCAACCTGGGAGCGATCGCTGACCTAGATCGGATGTTACAACAATTAATTGAGCGATCGCGTGCGATGACCTAACGGTGAAAGCGGGCAACTCTCGATTTATGGCAAGGCCTGACCCAGACTTTTCGATAGATTTTCTTACGGAAAATATTAAATCCGACATTCCGCACCCCTTTAGACGAATGCCTCTCGATCAGGACAATTTGCGACCGTAGTTGTAAACTTCTTCTTCGCCCGATCGGTCGATAATCGCCCAATGTACTGTGTTGAGTTCAGGAATTTGTAACATAAATATCCAGTTAGCTTCTATGCTTTCCCCTTCTGTTGGGAGCATCGGTGTCTGTGGAGTACACAGGGTAATTTTAGTGGTGGGTTTTCGTAGATATTGGTAAGACGAGGGTACATGATCGCCGTTAAAATAGGCGAAGGGCACACCCACAGCAGCAGCATTATCAGCGATCGTGTCTAGAACCGAGCCTTCTTGTGAGTTGTCAAGTTCAAAGCTATCGTATGCTGAAGTTAATGCTTCCTCAAAAGTTACCTGACCGCCTAAAGCTTTCTGTGCCTCAATCGATTCTGGATCTGCCTCTAGGATCAGATTGTCTAAACCAATTGATTTTGTCAGATTAGATAACTTTTGACTTTGCTCAGTATAAGCATATCTAGACATCAAATTTCCCTTTTCATCATACAGTCGTCCCTCATCTGAAGAGTTATTCCAAACAGAGCGTTTGCTACCAAAAGAGAAGCCGCCTGACTCGGGATGTACCTCGTTAGTGTAAACTCGAAACTCAGCTCCTTTTTTCAATACTGTCCCCGTAGGAAAAGAGAATTCTTGATTGCGATTTCTGCTTTGAATTTTCCAGCCTGATATATCTATATCAACCAGCCCATCGTTGACAATAGCGATATATTCGTCCGCAGAAGTGGATTTAACGCTTCCGTCCGAAAAAATCCTCGAAATCCTGACGTGGGGTGTTGCCTGTGAGAGATCGAGTATTGCATACAGCCCTTCTCCATCAGGACTAGAAACGAGAATTTGATTGGCCTGCTCGTCAGGTTGGAAATCTATAATCGAACTGCCATTGCGTTGATAGAGAAATTTAACTCCCGCAAAAATCGGATGATCGCTATTAATGGGTTGATTTCCTGAAATCCCGTTATAGCCCTCTTTAAACTGTAAACCAACTTCCCAAAGAAACCAGTTAAAGTTATACGCTTCAGCATAGTCCTCATTTTCCGTCTCGGCAGCTAAGTAAACGTTCCCTCCGGCTCCAACCAAATCTCTGATTCTAGTCTCATCAATACAAATTTCATGTGTAAAAATCGCATCCACATCTTCTGGGATGTCATATCCAACCGTCCATGCATGACCAGCTTCAGTCATTGTCTCTGCTAAAGCCGATTCAGATTCTGCTAAATCTGGGTCAGCGTAAGAATGAAACTTGCCTGGACGACCGCCCGCAAACCAATTCGCAATATTTTTAGCAAAAATTGCCGCGTCAGGAGATTGTTCAAATCCGACGTTACTTAAAGTTGAAGCATCATTAGCGAGAAAGATTTTGCCTAATTTTTTATTCATTTACTCGGTTCCTAACCTTCGGAGTAGTTGATGGATTTACTGGTGTGGGTGCAGGGAAAGATGGTTAATTGTTGCTGTGACAAAATTCTCATTTCTAAGTGGAGATTATTATTCACAAAAGGAATGCCAACTATCGCTCGCTTTTATAGACATATCCTTAATATAAACAAAATAGTCCGATAAAAACGATCGAAAATATTGGGAGAGAACGGGACAAGCCCTTTAGCAAGAATCTCAACACTCCAGCCAGCAATCTTGACACTTACGATCCTGTATTAAATGCAACTGTAAATGTGACGCTCGACAGGATTAAATACAACGCTCGCCAGGATTAAGTGCAACGCCGCTTGCAATCATCGGTTTGAGCCAGGAGAGCCGTGCAACTATCAATAGAACTTCTACTTAGCAGCGGTTTCGCGCCTAAAGGGGGTGCTGGCAAAAATTTCAGCGCTTGGCGTAAATTTCTGCACGATTGCTACTCAAACCCCTTCACCCTCTCGACAACATAACTCTACCCAAGTCTCCTTTTCTTTCTTGGTAGACAGAGCAAATGATCTTACCAACGGCATCTCACACCCACAAGCCGGGTTAGGACACTTTACCGTCCTCGCTCACAACCAAGCAATCACTGTTGCTTCATCCCTACCTTTTTCCCGTGGCAGTTTCACCTTCGGGTACAAATGCCCAATCCGCTTCTCTGCCTCATCCCGCATCCACTTCCTGTAATAGCGCACATCAAGAGCTTTTGTTGCGTTTCTTAATCTCGTGTCCTCGGAATGCACGTATCTCGTCTTTACCCCTAATACGTTCGCTTTCGCGAAGGTCTAACAGCTTCTGCAATGTTGCTCTCACCTACCTAGCGTGAAGCTGCCTTGAGAATATTGACCGACATTCTCAAAATCAATTAGACAAATATGACTGACGCAAATGCCAGACGAGCTCACGCCGCATTTCACTGAGAATTCGCTGTCCCCGTTCGCAATGTTCTAACTTGATGTCATCGACATAGAACCGCACCAGCGTGTCTCGCGTGTAATCTCCCTTCAGGTCATTGATCCAGATTTTGGGGTCTTGCCATTCATTGCGTGAACTCTTGAAGTTTTCTCGCAACCATTCGCGAAAGCGTTCTACCAATTCGTCTAATCGCGTGTCTAACCCTTTGGGATTACTAATTGCCCATAACAGCTTGTTAACTTTGATCTTCAACAAATCAATCTTCTGTTCCCACTCTTGCTTCAACGTTTGTTGGTCTTCTTGAAATAGGTCAGGGTCTTTCAACCAGTCTTTACACCAACGGCGTATGAGTCCGATCAACGTACTCTCGGATACTGTTCCCGTAACTTCACTGAGCAAGCGTCTGCGACGGTCATGTCGATCGAACTTTTTTGATTCCAGTCCAATCTTTTGACAAAGTTCCAGATAGTATGCTTGCACTGTTTGCCGCTCCTCTACATCTAATCCGCCCCTTTCTAATTGGGAAATAAGATCGGCTAGGTGCGCCAAACCCATTTCAATCTCAGCTAGTAAAGTATTCACCTCAGCCTCAGCTAACAAGCGTTGCCGTCCCGCTTCTCGCTTCTGTTGCGCTTTTACCCCAGGTATAGAGCAACCATAAAATTCGTCAACTAATTCTAACTTCTTGTCAATTTCGCCCATGGTATCGGGGTGCGCCAGCACGACTTTTTCCATCATAGAGATGGCTAGAGCCGGGGCAACATCTGCTTTGATGGGAATGGCGATCGTGTAGTAGTAATGATTTGTCGGACGGCTGAGGTTAATAATTTCCTGCCCTTCAAACGCGGCATTGGGGATGTAAATCTGTGAGTGCGTGTCAATGAGATACAGTTCGGTTAATCGCAGCCCAATGTGTTTGATCACGCCTCTTCTACCGTTGGCTAGCTCAATCACATCCCCAAAGCGAAACGGTGTATCGATGAGCAAGACTAACCCACTGAAGAAGTTTGCCAGAATGTCTTTTAGCGCAAACCCCAAGATAAAACTGATTCCTCCGATGGCAACTAACAAACCTTGGATGTCAACACCGAATGCCTGGAGAAACAGCAGTCCACCCACCAAGTAAACAATTAAAGGGAGAACATTTTGTAGTATCGGAGTGAGAACATCATCCCACATTGCCTCGGAGCGCGCGGCATACTGGCTAAAAGCATAAGGCACAACCTCGGTGAGCAATTGAACCACCCAAAAGGCGGCGATAAGGACAAGAAAAGCGGTCAAGCCTCGCTGGAACCAAGTAATGTAAATTGAAGGAGCGATAGATAGCGTCTGCAATGCCAGCTTGAAACCGATGGCGAACACAATGAGTGTCAGCGGCGTTTGTGAGACGTTGAGTGCAACTAACACCAGGTCGGAGGTAAATTGACGGAAAACCCTTCGCAAAATACCAAACAGTAGGTAGAGAACAATAACGACAACACCAAGAATGCCGAAGTTAAGCAAAAATGCACCCCATCCTTGAGCCGGAACAAGGGCTAACAGAAACATAGAACTTCTTAGGAGCGTCATTTGGAAACCCATAGATCCGTAAAGTATGTAAAAAATAGTGCTTGACCTAGTATTAGATAGGTGTTAACTAATGAAAGAGATGAACTTTCAAAAATTGAAATATAAAAAAACTAAAATAAGCATTTAGCTCCGGGATTTGCTAGAGAAGACTTCTCGATCGCCGCGAAGCACAGTTGCTTCAGGGCCAATCATAATTTTTTCTGTTTTATAGTTGTTTCACCCCTGATGAATGAATCCAATAAAACGACGGTGGCGATCGCCTCATTATTTGTCGGTATAGTCGCCATATCTTTTGGCTCTATCTTCATTAGATGGAATGAAGCTGAACTCAGCCCCAATGCTACAATATTTAATCGCTTTTGGCTAGGTAGTGTCGTCTTCGGGCTGTGGCAAGGATACAAGGCGATACGTCAGAGACTTTCTGGTGACAAACCCGTTCAACAGCATTCATACACCAGTCAGGAGATGAAGCTATTGCTGGGTGCTGGGACTTTTTTTGCTGCCACCTTAGCTTTTGTAGCTCGGTCGCTGACTAAAACCAGCGTCGCTATCTCGACAATCCTACACAATCTCACCCCCATATTTACCAGCAAAGGAGCGCAGTTGTTATTCGGTCAAGGCTTTAACCGCCAATTTCTCATTGGGACGATCGCTGCCATTGGGGGAGCGATCGCCATTGAAATCGAGCAGATACAACAAATCGCTGCTGGTGAGGTCACAGGAGGCATAGCTGCGATCGTCTCTGCGGTTTTTATGGGTGCATATTTGCTGGCGGTAGAACAAATGAGAACCAAATTTGACCCGATCGCAATTCAGTTGTGGGTTTGTGCGATCGCTACCCTATCCATCTCGCCCATGCTTGTGTTCGCTGAAGGTCGGATTTTTCCTTCTTCAGTGAATGGGTGGCTGTTCGTCATTTTTCTCGCCCTCGCCTGCCAAGTTTTAGGTCAGGGACTTTTAACGTATAGCGTTGCTAGCTTGTCTTCAGTGGTTGTCTCCTTAGTACATTTGTTAGAGCCTGTATTTAGCAGCATTTTGGCTTGGGCAATATTTTGGGAAAAATTAAGTTTCTCGAATTGGGTAGGTTTTGCCCGAGTTCTCATCGGTCTATACATAGCCGTATCTAGCCAAGCTGCTGTTCATCTCCCACAAAATCGCTTAGAGAGCGGGTAGCCACCATTACTGTTTGTTTCAACGGTAAGCAAGTGAAAAAGACTTGGCTCAAAAAATCAGCACAGCTCGATGTCAACACAATTGCTAAAAAGTATGACAGCCCAACTGGAATTAGCACAGCAACCGTCGTCGATAATACCAGCTTGGATCGCAACTGCTTCGTTATTTGCCAGCCCGATCCCCCTATCTTTAGCACCAATCCTCGTCAAATTGTGCGAACGAGAAATAGGTTCAAATGCCGTAGCATTCCATCGCGGCTGGATCGCTGCGATCGTCTTTGGCTTGTTGAGCGGAATTGAGGCTTTGGACCGCCAAAAATCCAATCGCCAACCCGTAGAACAGAAGCCTTTTACAAGACGAGAATTCGGGCTATTGGTAGCATTGGGAACTTTTGGAGCGACCTACTTCCTCCTGTGGTCTTTGTCGCTGACTCAAACCAACGTTGCCAACGTTACGTTATTTTGTGGTTTGAACCCACTGTTTGTCGGTTTGGGGGGGTGGTTGTTATTAGGTCGGCGCTACAATAGCAGATTCATCATTGGCACGATCCTGGCACTGGCGGGAGCGATCGTTATGGGATTGGATGACGTGCAGTTCGCCACTAACCAAGTACAAGGCAATGCCCTCGCCTTGCTATCGGGGATTTGTTTTGCTGCGTATCTGATACTGCTAGAACTGCTGCGAGAACGATTTACCGCGGCAACCTTATTGCTGTGGCGCTGCGCCTTCACGACTGTGTTTGCGTTTCCCGTCCTCGCACTCGCCGAAGGAAGATTGTTTCCCCATTCCTGGATGGGGTGGTTTTTCGTAATTTTGCAAGCCCTCTTGTGCCAAAGTGTTGGGTCAAGGACTTTTGGCTTACAGCCTCAGCAAGCTGTCGTCAGGGTTCGTCGCAGTCACGCTGCTTTTCGAGCCAGTCCTTGCCTCAATTTTCGCTTGGGTAATTTTCTCTGAACGCTTGGGTTTCTTTGACTTGATGGCGTTTGTCGTGATTTTATGCGGTATCTATGTAGCTCAATCGAGTCAATCTGCCGTTAAAGAAACCCGCGAATTAGCGTAATTGACGCGTGAGAGCAGGTGGATGATATTTATGCAAGTTCCGCAAATACGGTGCTGCGGGCAAACTCCTCCTCCTCCGGCGAAAAGTATGGAGCTTTATCGACCAGCGCGGGGTCAAAACGGTATGTCTCCTGAAGGAATTTGCCGCTGATGACAGCCGACTCCAAATCCTTGATGTATTCTTCGGCGATCGTCGATGAGTCCACCAGCCAAGAAGAACGCGGCTCGCTCGACCGCCCGATCCGCTCCTTGGTCAAAGGTCGGATTCGAGTCACTGACGAACTTTCCATTGTCTCGCAACCAGAAAGCTGCTTGAGAACTCGACACTCTACAGCGGCTTTTTGTTGGGAAAGTTTAGACAAGTCACGGATACAACTCTCTAGGGATAGCTTTTTGTAAGTAGTAAGACACAATTAATTACACAAAACTTGGGCTACAAGCCTTGTCTAGTAAAAAATTAGCAAAAAATCAGTGTGTAATTAATTCTGTCCAATTACTTATAATGCACTCTTGACACAGGCTTAGCATTCGCAACTTCACCAACATCATGACGGATAGCATCCAGCATCTCATCGAGCCGCACATTCAAGATTTGGGTGGATTCCAAGCCCGCCGCCTGCTTCCCTCAGACGTTCTCACGCTGGTAGGCCCGTTCATCTTTTTTGACCATCTCGGCCCTGCGGTGTTTCCACCAGGTAAGGGTGTCGATGTCAGACCGCATCCCCACATCAACTTAGCAACCGTCACCTACTTGTTTGAAGGGGTTTTGCTGCACCGCGACAGTGTCGGCAGCGTTCAAGAAATCCATCCCGGCGCGGTGAACTGGATGACGGCAGGGCGCGGCATTGTCCACTCCGAACGCACGCCCCAGGACGAGCTCCGTAAAGAAGCCATCCTGCACGGCATCCAAACCTGGATAGCACTTCCCGACGAATACGAAGAAACTGAACCTTGGTTTCGGCACCATCCGGCAACCGAACTGCCCGCTTGGGAGGATGCAGGAGTTTCGTTCGCCCTGATTGCGGGCGATGCTTACGGTCGCACTTCCCCAGTCCAAATATTTTCACCCATGATTTATCTGGACGTGCAACTGACTCCAGGCTCGCAATTTACCTTACCGGGCCATTACAGCGAACAGGCGGTTTACAGCGTAACAGAGGGGCTTGCGATCGATGGAGTGCCTTTAGAACAGCATCGGTTGGCGGTTCTAACTTCAGGCACACCGGTCAGCATTTCTGCATCGGGCACGGCTCGGTGTATTGTGATTGGCGGCGAACCTGTGGGCGAGCGGCATAAGTGGTGGAATTTTGTTTCGAGCCGCCACTCGCGCATCGAACAAGCCAAACTAGATTGGAAAGAGGGAAGGTTTGGTCGGGTTCCTCAAGAGACAGAGTTTATCCCGCTGCCAGAAGAACCGCCTTTGCAAGCAGAGCAGCCGCTGTGAATAACCGCAGCAATTTAACTACCAGCCGGGAAGTCCCTCGGTATATTCAGAGGGGATGAATCTGAGCGCTCGCGAAGTACCCCGAATGAATTACCGTAGGGTTGAAAGGCGCGTTGGGTGGAGGAACGGAAACCGACAATTAGACATTGCGAGTACCTTTAACTTTGATGTACTTTCTAAACATTAAAACAAAAGAAATGGTATATTAAGGTAGGTCGAAAAAAGAAGCTAAAAAATGCAGCTCACTTACAAATATCGCCTCAAACCAACCAAGCCTCAACTAGCAACTATTGTGGCTCATTTAGAACTCTGCCGTCGGCAGTACAACTACCGACTCGGCGAAAGATTTAGGTGGTGGGAAGCCACGAGAACGCCCATCAATGCCTGTCCCTTGAATGTTTCAATAGTCCCTGTTGAAGAGATTTATCGAAACATTCCTTTGACCAGAGTGCAAACTAGGGACGGCAGAAAAAAGGATGAATTAGGCAACCCTTTAACTAGGAAAGGTGACGTTTTCTCCAATCTTGAAGGCGGATATGTACAGTGGCAGACGATACAATTAGCTGACCTGAAAAACACTAAAAAATTATTTCCTGATTACAAAGTGTTGGATTCTCAGGTTCTGCAAGATGTAGTCAATAGAGTTGAAACTTCCTTTTCAAACTTTACTACACCCGACAAGAATGGCAATCGTAGAGGCAAGCCTAAATTTAAGGGGCTTCACTACTACAAATCCTTCACTTACCCTCAATTAGACAATCTAAGTATTGTCAAGGACAAACAAAATAGGATTTGTATTGACCTCGCCAAAATAGGTCAAGTACCGATGGTTTTCCACCGTCCAATACCAACGGAATTCAAAGTTAAGACGGGTACAGTTATCAGAGAAGCGGATGGGTGGTATATTTCCCTGACCTTAGAAGATAAGACGGTTCCCGTAACGGTTGCAGAAATTCAATCGACTGAAAAAAATACTGTGGGTATCGACTTGGGAATAACCAATTACGTTTACCTTTCCAACGGCGAAAGAGTTGAAAATCCTAGATTCTTGAGGAAGTCGGCTGAAAAAATGGCAAGGCTTCAAGCGAAATTAGCTAAAAAAGTCAAGGGTTCTAAGCCTTGGATAATCATCAAGAATAAGGTTTCCAGACTCCATCAATTTGTAGCCAGAGCTAGATTAGATTTTCAATTAAAAACGGCACATAAACTATTCGATAAATGTGACGTTTTAGTCGTTGAAGACTTGACTGTCAAAAATTTAATTAGACGTGTCAAACCCAAGACTGCTGTTGAGAATGGTAATTTGGTTTATTTGCCCAACGGTCAGTTGGCTAAGAGCGGTTTGAATAAATCAATGCTTGATGCTGCTCATGGGCAATTTGCTAATGTCCTCAAGTATGTCCCTTGGAAGCTAGGTAAAAGCGTTTTGCTTGTTGACCCAAAAGGAACTTCTCAGCATTGCTGGAACTGTCTCAACAAAGTACCGAAAGAATTATCGGAGCGGTGGCATTCCTGTCAATGTGGGGAATCTTTGGATCGAGATGAAAACTCAGCTAAACTTATTAGAAAAATTGGTCTGAGTTACGAAAGTGGCGGGGGAACTCCGTCACTCAAAAAAGCCTTTGCAAAAAAGGAAAAAGAAGCCTGCGGTCTAACTGTACCCAGTTGACCGTCAGGTTAGTTCACGGAACTGTTTTTAGATTCAGAATCCAGTCTTTTCTCCTCCACTTTTAGCGGATATTATTCCTAAACTTTGAAACGCGCTCTTAAGGAGACAGGCCGAAATCTTCCGGTTCCCACAAGCTCGATGCCGCGCGGCCGAACGCGAGAACATCCTGGATTTGCTCTTCGCTCATGCTTTCATCGAACAGCCAAACTTTGGTGGTGGGGATGCCGGTTTCGCCGTCTCCTTTCGTCCAAATCTTCACAGTTCGAGTTTCGCCGATGGCAATCTTGGGGCGGTCTGCTTCTGCGATAAATCCCAGCGGATAGAAACCGACTAACTCAGCGCTTTGGGGGTACATCAAATCTACGGCTAGCGTCGGCACAATCTTGCCGGTGCGGGGAGCTGCCCAATCCCGCAGCACGACTCTAATTTGAACCGTGCGCCCTTTCCACTTAGCCTTTGACCAGTGGTTTGGCTGCTGTTTGTGGACGTTGTAGACCTCGAAGAAACTCGGCGGGTCGGGGTTTTCTTTAAGTTCGGCCATAATTTCGTCTGGGAATAAGTTGAATACCAAGGAGCCAGAACTTCTCGAATCTTCTTTGACCGTATGGCTGGCCCGCCAGCAAGCTGCTGCCCAAGATTTAACAGTGTAGGGAGTGCCGTCGGGCCCAGTGACTTGTTCGATGGCCGCATCTCTTAAAGCTCGATACTTAAAGGCTACTTCGCGGATTCTCGCAGTGTCGCCCTCGTTTTCTTCTTTCCAGGCGATGGCAGCGCTCATTTCCGAAGCATATCCGTTTCTTTGCTGGAATGCGTAATTTTGTTGGGCTTCGGATACCGGTACTGCGGAAAAAAGCGAATTCACAAACGAGGTAAGGTTTAAATTGGTTTCTAACTGGGCCGGTTGCCAATAGCTGTTTACCAAACGAACGAGCCGAGATACTGTATCAATCGCATCGGGTGCTACGCTGCAAGGTCGGCTCAGATAAGTTTGCTCAGCTTTAAAATCTTTGAGCCACGGAATTTGAGCTGCATCACCGAGGCCGTTTAAATAATCTCCCACTGCTTTGAGTCCTGCATCGTTGTTGGGATACGCCGATTTGAGCGAATCAACAGCGATTTGTAGCTCTTGGGAAAGGAAATCGATAATTGCTCTTTCTTGCGGTTCTGTTTGCATTCCGCCGGGGGGAATCATCAACACTATTCCTTCCGCTTTTGCACCCCTGGCTCGTCCCATCAACGATGCGACAATACCCGTGCTGTCGTTCATGCTGTCGATAGCTACTTGCTGGAGGTTGCCCACCAGCGGGACTTTGGGGAGTTTCTTTACCTGGGGCGGTTTGGAGAAGTTGGCGATCGCATTTCTCAGATTTGGGTATTCTGTCGAGCGAATCAGTTGAATAAAATCTCCGTCCGTGTCCCGTCCCAGGTTGAGCAGCAGCTTCCGAGAAGCGGCCATCAATCCATCACCCCGGGCGTAAGTACCCTCATGTACGTTTTCCCACAACTGGCAGTCGCCCCAGTGGCGCATGGGGTTGCAGAACACGATGTACTCGCCCGTTGCCATGCCGGGGGCGCAAAACACTTTTTTGCTAAAAACTGTATTGCCGTTTGTGTCCGCAATCTCGTACTTCGCAAAATATTCATCGGGCTGCGCCATGAGCGACCAGAACCTAACTCCCGCAGCTTTCGCTAAATTCAACCAAACTGTTCTCAGGCGCTCTTTAACCTTGGCGGTAATGTAGGGGTGAAGCAGCAGCTTGCCCCGCACGTCGTATTTGATGATTTGCATCGCCGTGTTGACATATTCCGCCTCAGATTGCAGCCCTTCGCTGCCCTGCTGTATTTCTTGCTCGGCTTCATTTTGGTCGATTCTCAGCAGTTCGGCTAAGTTTTGAATCGAGTTGAGAGCGCCTGCCAAACGCTCGCATTTATCAATCAAGCGGCTGATGATTCTGTCTTGTTCTAGGGTGGCGTAATCGAACCACTGAAACAGCATCCAGCCTGCTTTTGCGGTGCGCTGCTCTGCTTCAAATACTAACCCGCACAGCAGTTTATCCGTATAGTTTCCTAGCGCTGGTTTGTTGCCCTTCAAGGATGACAGGGGAATTACCAAATCAAAACCTGAACCGTCGAGTTCGGGGTTGTAGGCGATCGTACCTTTGGCCAGGGGGAACGCATCTTATTGAACACTGTTCATCAGTGGTGAGTATATTTTGAGATAAATTCACCATTCTTAGAAGCTACAGACACGCGTGGTAATGACTTTTGTAAGAAAATAGGAACTGATTAAGGTGGTTTTTACGCTCGCTGCTCATTTTGAGACAATAAAAATATTACAACCACTTTTTCCCAGTTGTATAATAGTTAGTAATGAGTTATTCATGAGAATTTAGTTAACTGCAACAGCGAGGAGCTTAGTCAAATAGTCATCATCCCAGCCGGCTCGAAGTCGCTTATTTTTTGCTCCGGTTTTTGAGGTTTTTTCTAGATTCAACAGATTGAGCGAGATGTGTCTAAGAATAGCAAAGTTTTGCGGAGCATTATCTTTTCTAATCCGACAATCATCTTCACGAAAACCCACATCTAATACCCAATGTAAAGAATTTTCAATTCCCCAATGGCTGCGGACTGATTCACCAAGCTTTTGAGCATCATTTGGTAAACTACTAATGTAATAACGAGTTTCAATAGTTGTTTTTCCCTTCACCATTCTCACGGATTCTATCAAGCCTATACTGTGAAGTTTCTCCCATTGATTGTCGGGGTCAATCAGCTCTTTGATGTCACTTAACATTAAGTGATGTCGAATTTCTGAGCGACCGTGATTACTCTCTTTATTTGTCGAATAAGCTGTATGTGTAAATCCCGAAAATCCTTGTCTAATTGCTTGTTTAAACAACTCTTCTACTCTGGCATACAGGGATGGTTGGTTCTTTTTTAAGGTGATTAAATAATCTCCTTCTTGTTCGACAATTGACTTCACAATTGACCTCTGACAGCCCAGAGCATCGATGGTGACAATGCTTCCATTTAATTCTAATACTTTGAGTAAAGCCGGAATA
The DNA here is from genome assembly GCF_036700565.1 of Microcoleus pseudofavosus SVA1_A4. Taxonomy (NCBI): domain Bacteria; kingdom Bacillati; phylum Cyanobacteriota; class Cyanophyceae; order Oscillatoriales; family Microcoleaceae; genus Microcoleus; species Microcoleus pseudofavosus. The sequence continues at coordinate 1,226 of NZ_JAUBPE010000105.1, read as the reverse complement.
GCTGTGATTTCATTAGATTTTTTATCAACCTTAACTTGTCCTAAAACTAATCTTTGACTGGTCGCCCAAGCACTGACCATATGAATTGCTTTTTTATCTCCTCCCCGATCGTAAGAATGGCGAAGAGTTTTGCCATCAATTGCGATTACTTCTCCGGGATTGAAGCAACTAATAGATTGAATCCAACTCAAAAAACATTTCTGAAATTGCTCCGGTTTGAGGCGAGAAAATACTCGTGCAATTGTGTCATGTGAAGGTATGCCATTCGGCAATTCTAAAATTTTCTTTAACCATTCGTATTTAGCTCGCCCGTAACTTTCGATATCTACCCATGTATCAGCACCGCAAATCACGGCACAAATTGAGATGGTGATAATATCAATTAATTGATGATGTCTCGTCCGCTCAATTCTTGGATCTTCTAAGTCGGAAAAATGGTCGGCGATGGTGATTTTAGGTTTGAGTTTCATACAGGGTAAACTCTAATTAAATGTTTTGTAGGTACTCAATAATTCTTCTCCAAGATACCAGATTATGTTAACATAAAGTTTAGATGCGTTCGCCCTGTACCTTTGGCTACCCATTTCTTGAATGAGGCTATCCTAAATTGCAGCGGGATTTCTGGATTAGGTTCAATCTCCGTTTCGACTGTTCCCGCTCCCAGCAGTTCCATAAAATAGCGAGAAGCTTTGCCGTGGCTGTCTCCGGTTTTCCAATGCCGTTTATTGGTTGGGTCGTCTTGCGGGTTGCCCTGAGCATCTTTTAGTTCGTCATCAACCACCACATAATTGAATTTTTGAGCTACTAAATGTTTGCATCCAGTATGAAGGATGCTGCCGTAAATAATTCGTTTCCATTGGTCTGTTGTTTTAGTCCCGTAGTAGCTCGAACCGACTGGCGCTAAGTTAAAGGTGAATCGACCGCGATTGCGCGAGTTGCTCGCTAAGTCTAGAGCGTAGCGCTCTTTGTCAACAACGAATGGATTTAACAAAGATGGGTCTTTCGCAGTTTTCGGGATTTCTCCGATACAGAATCTTTCCTTACCCGCATCTTGGTGCAATCCTGAAAGCAGCGTATTTCGGAGAGTGACTTTTGGTTTGGTTGACCAGCTTTTGACTGCACAATCCCACACAGACCAAACAGCAATTGCTGACGGGGCGACAGGTCGCCTGAAGAGCAGACAGGGAGGGCACTCTAGACAAATAGCATGAAAAAAGATAGGGTAA
>NZ_JAUBPE010000104.1:0-18847 GCF_036700565.1 Microcoleus pseudofavosus SVA1_A4 | reverse complement strand
CTAGTAGCTTCCATACAAGCATGGAGTTCGGCTACACTTTGTTGTTGAAGCCAGTTATGTAAACTCTCAAACCCTTGAAGATTGTTAGTGAACTTTTTGGGTTTGGTCGCACGACCTTCTTTCAGTAATGAGACATGAAAGTCTCTTTTACTGATGTCTATACCTAAGACTGTTGATGTCATTGTTTGCTCCCGATGTACTCCTCTAAATGAAAGAACCGACAGGCAATTGAATACTAACCTTGTGAATACAGGCTTTCCCGACTATGCCGAGAGCCTCAGATACTGTCCAGTTTGATGTGCGCCTGTCATCAGTAATGGGAGCTTATCTACGCAACAGACTTATTCCGTCTAAGGGGCGGGCCAACTTCACCGATTGCTGATGTCCTATAGCTAGCACTTTCGCCTGTTACAGAACCTTTTGTACAAAACTTTCCTTGTTTCTTTAGATTCGCTTTGCTTGTCGGCTCAATCGCCCACTTGTCGGCTCAATCGCCCACTTGTCGGCTCAATCGCCCACTTGTCGGCTCAATCGCCCACTTGTCGGCTCAATCGCCCACTTGTCGGTATGATCTAATCAATGACGTGGCGATCGACTGACTCACTCTTTTAAGATACAAGGGGCGGGTTCGCCGATAAATTTGGCCACCCACCAATAATCTTTATAAACCCGCCCCACCCAACCAATAACCCCGAACAACCATCTACCCCACCGTTAAATTCAATTGATTCTTAATTTTTGGGTGGGGTGGGGGCGGGTTTTTATCATCGGTCGATGGGGAGCAAATATCAGGCGTGAACCCGCCCCTTGTATCTTAAAAGAGTCAGGCGATAGATCGCTACGTCAGTTAGTCGATCGAGCCGTCAATCAGGCGCTCGCTACGTCAGTCAGTCGATCGAGCTGTCAGTCAGTCGATCGTAGCGCTAGCAAGGTAAATATAAGAAACAAGGAAAGTTTCTTACGAAGGTGCAAGTTTCAGTAGAAAGTGCTGTTTAAGGACATCAGAAATCGGTGAAGTTGGCCCGCCGCTTAGACTGCATAAGTCTGTTGCGTAGATAAGCGGACATTACTGATGACAGGCGTACACAAAACTGGACAGTATATACGGCTCTCGGCATCGCCCTTGAAAGCCTGCATTCACTCTTGTTAGTATTCAATTGCCTGTCAGGTTCTTTGATAAATCGGAGTACATCGGGAGCCAAAAATGACATCAACAGTCTTAGGTATAGACATCAGCAAAAGAGACTTTCATGTCTCATTACTGAAGGAAAGTCGTGCGACTAAACCCCAAAAATTTCCGAACAATACTCAAGGGTTTGAGAATTTGCATAACTGGCTCAAACAACAAAGTGTAGTCGAGATCCATGCTTGTATGGAAGCTACTAGCATCTTGGCGTGAAGCTTTAGCCGAATTCCTTTATGGGGATGGCTTTAAGGTCAGTATCGTCAATCCCGCAAGGATTAAAGGGTTTGCTAAAAGCGAACTCCTACGAACTAAAACTGACTCCGTAGATGCGGCACAGATTGCTCGTTTTTGTGCGGCGATGAAACCGTCTATGTGGACACCAACCGCGCCGGAAGTTAAAGAACTACAAGCTGGCTTTGCGACGGCTAGAATCCGCGATCGAAATGGCAAATCAAGAGCAGAACCGTCTGGAAACAGCTACGCCAACTGTTGCTGGCCTTACCCTTGCACACTTAGAGTATCTAAAAGAGCAACAAAAACCGCTCAAAAAACTGATTAGCGACCATTTTGACCAACATCCACATTTAAAACAACAGCGTGACCTCTTGAGATCAATTCCCGGAATTGGTGAACAGACTGCATCCGTATTGTTAGCTGAAATTCGTGATGTTTCCGATTACAACAATGCCCGTCAATTAGCTGCTTATGGGGGTTTAACACCCTGTGAACGCAGTTCTGGGACTTCGGTTAAAGGCCAAACTCGTTTGTCTTGTACCAGAAACGTCCGACTGCCAAAGGCGTTGTATTTGCCTGCGGTAGTGGCGATGCGTCACAATCCGTTACTCAAGGCTATGAGTGACCGATTATTGGGTCGTGTCCGGGTCAAAATGCAGGTGATTGGTGCAATGATATCGGAAGTTGGTGCATTTGGCTTTTGGGATTTTAAAATCCCAAAAGCCTTTCGACCCAAATTATTTACTCGCGACACCTTGACAGTTCAAGACAGTATCTACAACTAGAAAAGGCGGGTTTATTATGCTGTTAGTTTTACCAGACTAACTGTGTATATCTAGACAAGTGCCTCTTGATAGTCGAGATTTTCATCGAGATAAATAGCTCGAATATCCTCCGGCAAATTTGATTCTAAAGTTTGATATCCTTTTTGCAGCAAAGCCTTTACCTGAGCGGGCGAAATAGCTTCGCCTTCTGCTTGCAAATAAGCTGCAATTCGAGTTTCGCTCCAGCGGAAAGTCTGAGCCATCAACACTACTAAACGCGGCAGCGGCGCTAACAATTCTAAGGCTTGTTTGACGTAACACCACAGGGGAGGCGGAGCCGATTGCAAGGAGTAGTGAATCGACTCAACAGGAGGCAATTCTGCTTGATTGATGCAGATAGCCGTGACATTAATCAGCCAGTTTTGGAGACTGAGATTTCCGCCCTCAGACTCTTGGATTTCGCGGCGCAAATCGAGGCCTCGGAGCTCGTGATAGATGTGCAGCCAAGTGTGGGCGAACAGGTAATCTCCTTGTACGGGCGATCGCACGGAATGGCGAATCAGGGAGTGTACAATTTGAGCGTAGCGGCAAAAAATCGCCGTGAAGAAGCGACCCTGATCGGGATGGTTTTGAAACAGAGTCAATAATTCCTGGTCGCTGTGATGGAACAGGGATTTGACCACAGGATGGTTGAGTTCGGAAAAAACAGGTGTTTGCACAATTGTTCTGGAATAGCTTTGAGAATGAATGCTGGTGCAGCCCGATTCTACAACACGAAATACATTTGATGCAAGTGCTTAAAAAATATGTTGATAATAAAGTCAATTAATTATATAATGTAATTGGTAGGTGACGCTGAATAAACCTCAATTAGTAGATCTAATCTTATTGGTTCAGTGTCACCTACAAATGTTATTTAAAGGGTAACTTCTTTGTATGTCTAGCATTAATACTGGTATCGAATGGACCGACAGAACATGGAATCCAACAACTGGCTGCGATAAAGTCAGTCCTGGTTGTACACATTGTTATGCTGAAGCATTAACAAAACGGTTTCATACTAATTTTCCTAACGGTTTTGATTTAACGGAATATCCAAAACGTTTGAATGAACCTAAAAGCTGGCGAAAGCCGAGTCGCATTTTTGTTAACTCAATGAGCGATTTGTTCCATGAAGATGTTTCTCTTGAATTTCTGAAACAAGTTTTTGATGTAATGCGTGAAACTCCTCACCACATTTATCAAATTCTTACAAAGCGACATGAACGTTTACTAGAGTTAGCCCCTCAACTTGATTGGTCTGATAATATTTGGATGGGCGTCTCTGTTGAAAATCAAAACTATGTTCATCGCGTGGATTATTTGCGACAAGTCAATGCAAAGGTACGCTTTTTATCCTGCGAACCACTTTTAGGGTCGTTACAGCTTGATTTAACAGGAATTCACTGGGTAATAGTTGGGGGAGAGTCGGGGCAAAAACACCGTCCGATGCAGGAAGAATGGGCACAAAGTATTCGGGATCAATGTCAAGATGCTGGAGTCGCCTTTTTCTTCAAGCAATGGGGAGGTAGAACACCTAAAGCTGCTGGGAGACTGTTGGATGAGAGAATTTGGGATGAGATGCCCGAAGCATGGGAGAAACACCAAAGGCAATTCAATGACTACTGTTTCAAAATAAGTCGCACTTCAATGAAAAAAGCTACTACTACTTTGGTAAAAATGTGATTTCTACCTCATCTCCGAATGTGTTCTTTCTGCGTTTAGATGGATTTGCTCTAATTTGACCTTCAGCCTCTAGTTTCAAAAGAGCTTGTTTGTAATTTTTCTTAATGTAACGTTTGCCAACGTGGTGTTGGTTGTAAACTTCTAGCATCGTCAGAGTTTTTCCCGCAAATTCATCCAACAACAAATTTTCAAGCTCATCCAGAGGGCGGTAAAGCTCATATAATAGAGGATATCTAGGCGGGGCGGGATTGTATTCAAAAGAAGGAACTCCTTGTTTAGCACTAGAGCTTTCTCCAGCCATAATATCTTTCATAATTGAATAACCCAATACATTTTTTGACACAAAAATTAGATGATGGGTAGTCCGATTGCCACTCTCATTTTTAAAACAAAATGGGAGTACATAGGAGCCACCTATTTCTTTCAAAGCCTGACCTATAGCCTCCACAATTATTAACTCTCGCTCCTCTGGTTGCTTTGAGGCAAGCTGTTCCCTAAGTTTTTCAGCCCGTTCTCTACCGAAGAGGGAGTCCATGTGGTTTTTTACGGCTGAGTTGTTCAAACCCATATTAATTCGGTTATAGTTAAAGAAAAATATGCAATCGCAACCCCAATCTCTAATTACCGCTCCAATTAGATCAAGTGACAAACCTTTGTAACCCCAAGGGTCGATAAAAAACAGTGTAGGAACCTTATTAATTTGTTTAATTGCTTGAACAATTTCTTCTCCAACTTCCGTGTTTAAAACTATTGGCTTATACCTTAATGTACTTATATTTGGGATTAATTCTATAGCCTGTTGGAGAGACTGAGTATTATTTGAGTCTTTATCATTAAATAGCGTTACTAGCATTTGTGACATCTTGGTATCGCGAATAGCCTGTTCCAAGATAAGTATTGGAGTAGACTTAGAATCGTCTTGATAGCGACCAGGCCCAGAGAACAAATCAATATAGGCAATTTTATTACTCCATTTCCTGGCTGTTGGCATAATTGCCGTTGCCCAGGCCCAAAAGTATTTAGCAACTATTTCTGCTTTCACTAAAGAATTATCTCTCAACTCATCAAAGAAAGAACTGTCAGCCATGACTGTTACCTCTACACTCTAGTTCATTTTACCGCTGCTACATAATACTACCATATCCTCCGCCCCCAGGAGTCTCAATCACAAACACATCCCCCGGCTGCATTTCCACAGTCGCTGTACTCCCCAAATCCTCAACTTTTCCATCAACCCGTTCAACATAATTCCGTCCCACTTTCCCCGCTTCACCCCCATTCAAACCGCAAGGAGAAATCACCCGCCTTCCCGATAAAATCCCCGCCGTCATCGCCTCCCGAAACCGTACTCGCCGCACAACTCCATTCCCCCCGCGATGATATCCATTCCCGCCGCTATTAGCCCGAATTACAAAACTTTCCAACAACACCGGAAACCGCCATTCTAATACTTCAGGATCGGTTAAACGCGAATTAGTCATGTGAGTTTGTACCGCATCAGTACCGTCAAAATCTGCACCAGCACCCGAACCGCCGCAAATAGTTTCATAATATTGATAGCGCTGATTTCCAAATGTAAAATTATTCATAGTTCCCTGAGAAGCCGCCATCACTCCCAAAGCACAATACAAAGCATCGGTAATATTCTGCGATGTTTCCACATTTCCCGCAACTACCGCCGCTGGATAGCGAGGATTCAGCATACAGCCTTCGGGATTGATGATTTCGAGAGGTTTCAAACAGCCCGCATTTAGAGGAATATCGTCATCGACCAAGGTGCGGAAAACATACAAAACAGCGGCTTTGCACACCGCAGCGGGAGCATTAAAATTGTTGGATTGTTGAGCAGAAGTGCCAGTAAAATCTATTTTTGCACTGCGCGCAAATTTGTCAATTGTAATTGCTACCTTAATTTGTCCGCCACTATCCATCGGATAAGTAAATTCGCCATCTTGCAAAACCTCAATAACCCGCCGTACTGACTCTTCAGCATTGTCTTGTACGAAGCCCATATAAGCTTGCACAGTCTCTAATCCATAATGTTCTACCATCTTGAGCAGCTCTTCTGCGCCGCGCTTGTTAGCAGCAATTTGTGCTTGCAGATCTGCTATATTTTGAGCGGAATTGCGAACAGGAAAATTACCTGATGTCAGAATTTCTAGTAATTCTTTTTCTCGAAAATTGCCCTTGCTTACTAACAGGAAATTGTCAAGCAATACACCTTCTTCAGTTACTGTTGTACTGTTAGGAGGCATGGAACCGGGAGTAATGCCGCCGATGTCGGCGTGGTGTCCCCGCGAGGCAACATAAAACAAAGGAAGGGAGGAATCACGATCGAATACTGGAGTAATAACGGTGATATCTGGTAAATGCGTGCCACCGTTGTAGGGATTGTTAGAAACATAAACATCGCCGGGTTGAATCGCATTGCCTTGTGCTAAAATTAAAGCTTCAACGCTTTCGCTCATCGAACCAAGATGTACGGGAATGTGCGGCGCGTTGGCAACTAATTGCCCGTTTTTGTCGAAAATTGCACAGGAAAAGTCGAGACGTTCTTTGATGTTGACTGACGAACTTGTGTTTTGTAATGTGACGCCCATTTGTTCCGCGATCGCCCTAAACAAATTATTAAAAATTTCCAGCAAAACCGGATCGGATTTAGCCGCAGATAAACGCGAATGAACGCCGATATTATCGGCCTCCATCTGCGTGCATCTGCGGTTCAAAATTAAATCGTTATTTTCCGTGATTTCCCCTTCCCAGCCCGGTTCTATGATATTAGTTCCCGTTGCCTCAACAATCATAGCAGGGCCGCTAATGCAGTCGCCAGATCGCAAATCGTCTCTCTGATAAACAGGCGTTTCCCGCCACCCGCCAGCAACATAGGTTTGCACCGTTGAAATTGGTGGCACGGGCAAGATGCCCGTGCCACAAGAGGGGGAAATTGTGGATGCTTCCGGCACATCCATTGTCTGGAAAATTGGTGGCACAGGCAAGATGCCTGTGCCACAAGAGGGGGAAATTGTGGAGGCTTCCGGCACATCCATTCTTTCTACAACTTCCACCGAAAACGCTTCCACAATCAGCGGTTTTTCTGGCATAATAAAACTGTAACGCTGTCGGTGTGCTGCTTCAAATTCAGCCTGCATCGCCTCAATATTGTCAGCAAAATTGACCGCCAAAACCGAGTCACTTCCCTGATATTTTAAGCGCAACTTGCTAACAACTAAAACCTCTGACTCATTCTCTGTGTTCTCTGCGCCTCTGCGGTTCAATTCCCTCTTTCCATCAGCCTCCAATTCGGTTAAAATATGATGCAACTCAGGTAATAATTCTGCATTTAATTGTTGCTCGATCGCCCTTTCGCGAATAGCCCGCACATCAGCCAAACCCATACCGTAAGCGGACAACACACCCGCATAAGGGTGAATAAATACCCGTTTCATCCCCAAAGCATCGGCGATCGCACAAGCGTGTTGGCCGCCCGCACCGCCGAAACAGCACAATGTATACTCCGAAACATCGTAACCGCGCTGAAGCGAGATTTTTTTGACAGCATTTGCCATCTTTTCCACCGCGATCGCCAAAAAACCCTCCGCCACCTCTTCGGCCGTCCTCTCGCCCCCAATTTCCCCCGCTAATTGCCCAAATTTTTGGTTTACTACGTCAGGGGCGATCGGCAAATCTCCATTCAATCCAAATACTTTCGGGAAAAAATCCGGTTGAATTTTCCCCAACATCACATTGCAATCAGTCACCGTCAAGGGGCCGCCTTTGCGATAGCAAGCAGGCCCAGGATTGGCCCCTGCAGACTCCGGCCCGACGCGGTAGCGAGCCCCGTCAAAAAAGACAATTGAACCGCCGCCGGCTGCTACAGTGTGAATTGCCATCACGGGCGAGCGCAATCTCACCCCAGCAATTTCCGTCTCAAATTCGCGTTCGTATTCGCCGTTAAAATGGGCAACATCTGTCGAAGTTCCGCCCATATCAAAGGTAATAATTTTATCAAAACCTGCCTTTTTGCTCGTTTGAACAGCACCGACAATTCCCCCAGCAGGCCCGGATAAAATACTGTTTTTTCCTTGAAATTGTGCCGCGTCCACTAAGCCGCCGTTTGATTGCATAAACATTAATTTGGGGCATTGGGCATTGGGCATTGGGCATTGGGCATTGGGCATTAATAATCCCTCGTTCCCGGAATCTGCCTCAATTAACTGACTGGTTACTTGTTCGACGTATCGACGTAAAATCGGAGATAAATAAGCATCGACAACCGCAGTATCTCCCCGCGAAACTAATTTCATCAGCGGACTAACTTCGTGAGATACTGAAATTTGAGTAAAGCCAATTTCTTTCGCTATTTTAGCAACTTGTTTTTCGTGTTCCGAGTAGCGGTAGCCGTGCATGAATACGATCGCACAACTGCGAATTCCCTCATCGTATGCTTGCTGCAAAGACGGGATAAACTCGGGATTGACAGCAGTTAACTCCTCACCTTGAGCGCTGTAGCGTTCCGCAACTTCAATAACTCGATCGTACAGCATCTGGGGCAAAACAATGTGACGCGCGAAGATATTCGGGCGGTTTTGATAGCCAATTCTCAGCGCATCGCGGAAACCTTTGGTGATTAACAGAATTGTGCGATCGCCCTTTCGTTCCAGCAAAGCATTTGTCGCTACCGTCGTCCCCATTTTAATCGCTTCAATTTGTGCAGCGGGTATGGGAACATCTGCGCCAATTCCTAAAATATCGCGGATTCCTTGAACTGCGGCGTCGGTGTAGCGATCGGGGTTTTCCGATAGCAATTTGTGAATGACTAACTTACCGTCGGGGCTCTTGGCGACAATATCAGTAAAAGTGCCACCGCGATCGATCCAGAATTGCCAGCGAGTGCGATCGTCAAAAACAGCATTCATATCATTATCCATCATAAATGTTAATCAGCCTTTTATTGGCGGGCAGGATGCCCACCCCACAATACAATTTATCTCTTGTGGAACAGGCATCTTGCCTGTTCTCGATCGTAAATGTTAATCAGCCTTTTATGGGCGGGCAGGATGCCCACCCCACAATACAATTTATCTCTTGTGGAACAGGCATCTTGCCTGTTCTCGATCGGGGTACAAAATGTCAGTTAAAATAAAATTCCTATAAATGTCGAATAGCCTCAACCAACCCCTGACAAACACCCGCGAGAAAATCCAAATCCAAAGTCTCAATCTTATCGCTTTCTCGATGATAATGCGGATTTCGCATATTAGCAGTATCAGTCACCATAATAGCCGGATAACCATTATCCCAAAAAGGAGCATGATCGCTGCGGCGAGTATCCGGCACAATTAAACCTCGATTCGGCACCGGTAGCCACTCGCAGGGCTGACCAGATTTGCGAATTTTGCCACTCAAATTAATCAAATCGGGAACCGTCCGCAAATTGCCAATTAAAGCAATAAAATTACCACTATTTGGATAAAAATATTTCAAGCCAGCGGGATAGTTTTGAGAATTAGGATTATGGTTGCAATAACCCAACATTTCCAAAGAAATCATTAACCGGATTGACTCTTGCTGTTGCTTGTATTTAGCTGCATGATGACTGCTGCCAAAACAACCGTATTCTTCCATATCGAAGGCGACTAATTGCACTGGATATTTGAGCGGCCCAGATGCGATCGCCTTTGCGAGTTCCAGCAATACAGCAACCCCAGTAGCATTATCATCGGCCCCAGGTATTCCGGGTACAGTATCGTAATGAGCACCAATTACGATCGGTGGCAACCGTTTCTTAATCCGTTTTTCAAGACCCAGATTGTCTTGCTTCCCCCCCGAAGCTTGGGGTGATTCTTCTTGCTTCCCCCCCTTAGCAAGGGGGGGACTGAGGGGGGGTAAATCCAAAATAAAATTGTGATGAATTCGGCCGCGCACCGAAAAATCGTCAATTTCTACAGTTCCCCACTGTGCCAACTGTTCGCGGATGTATTGCTGAGCATAAAAATGCCCTTCGGATGCGAGGTATGGGTTGCGATCGCGTACAATTTGAATCAGATGGCTGTGCAAGCGTTCTTTGAGATTCATGCGATCGGAGATACAATGAGTACACTAAGATTATATGGGATTGAATTATGATTGGAGAAGTTAGAATAGAAAATTACAAATCGATTCAAAAGCTGAAGCTAGAATTAGGACGAGTAACTGTATTGATCGGTGAAAATGGCTGCGGCAAGAGTAATATCCTAGAGGCGATCGCCCTGGCTTCTGCGGCGGCAGATCATAAGCTGGATAACGAGTTTTTAGCTTCTCGGGGCATCAGAGTTACAGAACCTCAATTGATGCGATCGGCTTTTGAAATGGAAAATTTGGTTAAAAATATCAATATTGATATCAAAGGAAATGATGGAGAAAACTTTAGTTGTATTTTACATAATGATAACTCTCCCTATTCTCAATGGGTCAATAAAAACTTCATGAGCGGTTCTGAAATTTCTTTAGAAAAGATTGTTTCCAACTCAGGTAAATCACCAGATGTTATATTAACAGAAGATTCACAATATGCCTCTGAAGAATCAAAAAAAGAAGCATTTAAAAAACAAATAACAAAAATTATAAATAATATAGAAGTATTGCCAACAGATATGTTATTATTGTTATATAGAGAGTTGTCTCACAACTTGTTTTATCATTCTAAATTAATTAAATTCACAATTTACTCTCCTGAAAACCAAGCCTTACGAACTTTTGAAAAAGAAGGACAAATTCAACCATTAGGAATTAATGGTGAAGGCTTGTTTAAACTTATAAAGTTTTTGAACTCAGAAACAAACCAAGATAAACTCAATCAAATTAAAGAAAAGCTGCGATTGATAGATTGGTTTAGAGATTTTGAAGTGCCTGAAGATTTATCACCCCTGCAAAGTTCTCTCCAAATAAAAGATAAATATATAGATAGAGATTTAACTTACTTCGACCAAAAAAGCTCTAATGAAGGCTTTTTATTTTTACTCTTTTACTTTACCTTGTTCATCAGCGATCTCACGCCTAAATTTTTTGCAATTGATAACATTGATGCTTCTCTCAACCCCAGATTGTGTCGCAGATTAATGCAAGAATTAGTCGAATTAGCCAAAAAATACGACAAACAAGTTATCTTTACAACCCACAATCCGGCAGTTTTGGACGGTTTGGATTTAGAGGATGACGAACAGCGACTACTTGTGATTTCTCGCAACCAATTAGGTTATACTAAAGCCAGACGCATTCTGGGCCCCAAACCTCTAGAGGGCCAAGAACCAGTAGAATTATCAGAGGCATTTTTGAGAGGCTATATCGGCGGACTTCCTAAGAATTTTTAATATGATTAGTTTTGGATTGATTGCAGAGGGACTGACTGACCAAATTGTAATAGAAGATATTTTAGCTGGATATTTTAATAGTGCATATATAGAGGTGACACCTCTTCAGCCAAAAAGAGATAAATCCAAAACCGGCGGCTGGACTCTAGTATTTGATTATTGTAGGTCAAAAAAATTTCAAGAAGCATTTCAATTTATTGACTATATCATTATTCAGATAGATACGGATGTTTCAGAAGATTATGATGTAGCCAAACAAGATGAAAACGGTGAGTTTACTCCCCAGCAGTTAATTGCAAAAGTTATTGAAAAGTTTAGAAGTGCGATCGGCGATAATTTTTACAGCAGATATCAACAACAAATTATATTTGCCATCTCCGTACATTCTATTGAGTGTTGGTTGCTGCCCCTGTATTATACAGACAAGAAGAAACAAGCTAAAGTTAAGAACTGCCTCGATACTTTAAACCTGCAACTTGCGAAAAAACATAAGTTTACGATCGACGCTAATGCTAAAAATCCTGAATATTATCGAGTAATTTCAGAACAATATCGCAAGCATAAAGTTTTGATGAAGCATTACGCAGAAAATCCCACTTTAAAAACTTTTATAGAAGAGATTCAAAGCAGAGACATTAAGATGGGTGATGAAGAGGATTGGTAATGAAACAAGTTATTATGTCATATAATAGAAACATAGTTATCGGAGATTACCATGCAAGCATACAAACTTAGAGGTAAAATCGATGCAACTGGCAACTTGGTAGTTGTGGAACCCGTGAATATGCCGCCCGGAGATGTAGAAATCATCGTCTTGCAGCTACCTGATACGGTTAAACAAGCCAGCGCGTCAGAAAATGCGATCGCACCTGAAGCACCTCAAAAAAAGTTTAAAACTAATGTGAAGGCATTTCAAGGTTTATTCGATCGAGATGCTGTACCGGAACCCCTGGATTTTGACGATCCAGACAAACAAGCAAAATGGGAATATTTAAAAGAGAAACATAACTTGTGAAAATCCTGATAGACACCAATATAATAGTAGATGTTGCGCTCGATCGAGAACCTTTCTTTGCTGAGAGCGATCGCATTTTAACTTTTGTTGAAGAAGCACAAATTCAAGGCTATATTTCAGCCTCAACTTTTAGCGACCTTTACTATATTATCCGCAGAGACAGAGGCCGCGATTGGACGCTGGATTTTTTGCGACAGCTAGCCACATTTTGTCAAGTAGCAACAGTAGATAACTCTGTTATTTCAATGGCATTAACTTGCAACTTCAAGGATTTTGAAGATGCGATTCAGTACAGCACTGCTGTAATCAATCTAATTGATGCCATTGTCACCCGCAACCCGCGAGATTTTCCGGTTACTACTCCTAGGATTGTAACTCCAAATCAGTTAATTCAAGAATTAATTGATTCTCCCTAAATTTCTCAAAGCACTAAACTTCTGATTCCAATTCGCTAACCCGCAACTGCACGGGTAATTCTACAGAATTCAACTCAGACGACTCTAACAATCCTGTTGCTTCAACTTCTGCACTCGCTTCACCGTGCCGCACTTTTCGCAATTTCTCACCCAAAATATCCCGCTGGTTGATCAAATAAATACTCACCAAAGTCAGCCCAACTCCCATAGATTGCAGCGGATTGAGCACCTCACCCAAGAACAAATTGCCGAACAGCAAAGCAAATACAGGCGTTAAAAAAGTTAAAGAACTCAAACTTGTTAGACTGCCACTCGAAGCAAAATAAAAGAATAAACCGTAGGCGATCGCACTTCCGAACACAGTAGAATAAGCTAACCCCATCCAGCCGGAAAAATCGATATTCACAAACTGTTCAGACTCAGTTGCAGCCGAAATTGCCAACAGCGGCAAACCGCCCAAAATCATGTGCCAACCAGTCGCCACCACCGGATCAACATAACGGCAAACCCCGCGCACCAAAACCGTACCCACAGCCATCGACAAAGCCGCCAACAGCATCAACCATTCTCCACCCTGAAATAACTGTTCGATACCCCCAGAAACCGACGCGTTTTCAGGATGAAAAAGCCCCAAAATCCAGCCATCCGGCAACCCAATTAAACTAATCCCAGCAACGCCAATAACTAATCCCAACCAGCCCCAAAAACCAATTTTTTCTTGAAACAGCCACAAACACAAAATCGCCACTGCTAGCGGTTGAGAATCAATCATCACCGAACCCAAACCCGCACCGGTTCGGGTCAAACCTTCGGCTAAAAAGCCTTGAAACAAAGTAGCGTCAACTAAAGCAAACAGCGAAATCCACAGCCAAGCTTTCCAACCCTGTGGCTGCGGTTTTCCCATCAGTGCCGCCGCCAGCAGCACCAACACGCCCGCAGGTACTAAACGCACGAATGCCACAAACAGCGGCGTTGTGTGCGGCATCACCCCTTTCATCGCTACCATCGCGGTTCCCCAGAGGAAAAACGGCGCAATTAGCAACAGCGGCGCGAAAGGCAGTTTAGAATCGGTAAGCTTTAGCTGCATGGCGGAGACTCCAAATAATTGATGAGATTGATTCTCGTGGGGATGATGTAGTTTTATTAAGCAATTTTTACAATTATATATTGGTGTTGAGTTAAATGCGATCGCACAAATCTCGATCGGCCATTAGGAAGAGGCAAGATGCCTGTTCCACAAAATCAAGGTGGAACAGGCCGGAAAGCCTGTTGCGAACAATCTGGAACTGGCTCTTCGTTCTGTTGCGAACACAGGCACAACATCTACCCCGATGAATAAGGCACACTATAAGAGTTAGCTACAAAAATCCGTAACATTGCCTGTACACTGCCCATGATTTGGCCATTCAAGCCCCGCTACCGCAAACAAATCGCCCGTATCGAAATCACCGGAGCCATTGCCGGAGAAACCCGTAAACGAGTCTTAGAAGCTCTCAAAACTGTTGAAGAACGCAAATTTCCCGCCTTGCTGCTGCGGATAGACAGCCCCGGCGGCACTGTCGGCGATTCCCAGGAAATTTACAGCGCACTCAAGCGTTTGCGCGAAAAAGTCAAAATTGTCGCCAGTTTCGGCAATATTTCAGCTTCTGGCGGAGTTTACATTGGCATGGGAGCCGAGCATATCGTTGCCAATCCCGGTACAATTACCGGCAGTATTGGCGTGATTATCCGGGGCAACAATTTAGAACGGCTGTTAGAAAAAGTAGGCGTTTCTTTTCAGGTGATTAAATCGGGGCCGTATAAAGATATCTTGGCATTCGATCGAGAATTGACCGATCCTGAACAGCAAATTCTGCAAGACTTGATCGATACCAGCTACCAGCAATTCGTGGAAACCGTTGCTGAAGCCCGGAAACTGGCAGTGGAAAACGTGAAAACTTTTGCCGACGGCCGCGTTTTTACCGGCCAGCAAGCCTTAGAATTGGGTTTGGTCGATCGACTGGGAACAGAAGAGGACGCTCGCCGCCTTGCCGCCGAACTCGCAGGCCTCGACCCGGAAAAAACCGAGTGCTGCACGCTAGAAAAACAAAAACCTTTCCTAAATCGCGTCTTGGGGAGTAGTCTGGATATATCCGGGCTTTCAGCTTACAATAATTTGCTGGAATTCGAGCTTTCTACTAGCGGTTTGCCGCTGTGGATGTATCGCCCGTGATTAAATAGTCAGTTGGCAGTTGGCAGTAGTCTGTTGGCAGTGGTAATTGGTAATTAGTAATTGGTAATTGCAACTAGCAACTGACAACTAGCAACTGACAACTGACTACTGACTACTGACTAAAATGGAGGAAATTTGCGTGGAGTGGCAAGTGCGGGCGATTCGCGGGGCAACAACTGCCAGCGAGAATTCGGTGGAAGCAATTCGAGAAGCGGTGAGAGAATTGTTAGATGAATTAGAAGCAAAAAATGATATAAATCCAGAATTAATTATTAGTGCCACGTTTTCTGCAACTCGTGATTTAGATGCTGTGTTTCCAGCCGCGATCGCCCGCGAACGTCCCCACTGGTGTAATGTTCCTTTGTTGGACGTACAGCAAATGCACGTTGAGGGTGCTTTGGAACGCTGCATCCGCTTTTTAATTCACATCAATTGGCCCGCACATACTGAAATTTATCATCCTTATTTACGGGGAGCTCAAAATTTGCGCCCGGATAGGAATTTAGCGGTGGCGGTGGCTGGGGAAAAATAATAGATTCACTTTGGGCTTGATTTAAAAGTTAACTCACCATTACAGGTGGGTTTATTTTTTACGGGACTTGATACAGTACAAAACCTGCCCTGGGGATATATGGTTAAAAGCTTTTATTATAAAAAAACCGGCTTCTCGAAGAAACCGGCTTTTTGTCAATCAGACGCTTTCTTGTGATGCAACCTAATCCCTAAAAAGATGTCATATATAAAACTCCAAAAGTCCTTTTTACCTTCCAATATTCCCAAAGTTTGAGGAGAACCCTTTTCATCTAACAGCGGCTTCACAGCTTCGTAAGCAGGCTTGTAATTATACCAAGGAATTGAAGGCCACAAATGATGGATCAGGTGATAGTTCTGTCCCAAAATTAAGATATTCAGAATTGGACTCGGATATACTCTGGCATTTTTCCAGCGATCGCGATCGTGAAACGGACGGTGCGGCAAATAATCAAAAAATAACCCCAACGCCAACCCCACCACCAAAGCCGGAGAAAACCAAAAATTCAGCACGTAACCTAAATGGTCGTACTGAATCGAGATATACACGATCGCTACCACAAACAAGCGGCTGAAAAACCACTCCCACAGTTCATTTTTTCGCCATAGTTGGCGCTTAAAAAAGAAAATCTCGTGGTAAAAAAACCTCGCAGCAATCAGCCACAGAGGCCCACCAGTCGAAACATAATGGTCTGGATCGTTATCGGGATCGTTAACGTGGGCGTGATGCTGCATATGTACCCGCGTAAACACCGGAAAAGCAAAACCCAACATCAGCGCGCTACCGTGTCCCAAAATAGCATTGATCGTGCGATCGCGATGGGCTGCATTATGAGACGCATCGTGAATCACTGTTCCGGCCATGTGCAACGCCACTACGTTCAGCGAAAAACAGCACCACTGCGGCCATCCCCAACACCAGAAACCCAAGTTAGAAATCACGATAATCGCTACTGCACTCAAAAACAGCAGCAGTGTCGGATTGAAGTCACCGGGAGGACTCAGAAACTCTTTCGGCACTGTCAGCGGCCGTCCTGCCTCCGACATTTTTGTTAGCACTCCTTAATATTTCACACTTGCGTAGTATAAGATACAAGCCTCTAAATAGTAAAGTTTTATGAAATAAGTGTATCTAATCTCGATCGCCCGCCGTCTGCACAAAAATGAAAGTATGTTAGATTCGCACAACGTTCTTGGGAAACCAACAAAAATAAATGGGTATATTTGTATATTTGTCAAGCCCTAAATCTAAAGTTATTTTGAAGAAAAGCCGGACGAAAAGAAAAGATTATCGATCGGTAATAAAGTCAGATATTCTAGAGAATGGTCAATGCCCGCTGTGACGGACGATCGACAAACTTTTAAGAATTAAGACGTGCGTCATTACTTGTGGTAATGAATAGCAAAAACTTAGCCGAAATTTAAACAATAAATCCTCCAGCCACCCCATCTCAATTCATGCAACTGCCAAAAGCCCTACGCCGGACTAAAATCGTCGCCACCATTGGCCCAGCCACTTCCGATCCACAAGTGCTGCGCCAGCTCATAGAAGCCGGTGCGACAACTTTGCGCCTCAACTTTTCCCACGGAACAGAAGAAGACCACCAGCGCAGCATTCGCTTAATCCGGCAAACATCCTTTGAACTCAACCAGCCGGTCGCCATCCTCCAAGACCTCCAAGGCCCGAAAATTCGTTTGGGCCGCTTTGAAACAGGCTCTATAGTTGTCAAAAACGGCGATGCTTTCATTTTAACCAGCCGCCCGGTTCCCGGTACGGAGCTAATTTCTTCCGTCACCTACGACCCCCTAGCAGACGAAGTTCCAGAGGGCGCAGTGATTCTGCTAGACGACGGAAAAGTGGAAATGCGCGTCGAAAAAGTAGACCGCACTTCGCGGGAATTGTACTGCCGCGTCGTAGTCGGCGGGCCGCTTTCCAACAACAAAGGCGTGAATTTTCCGGGAGTTTACCTGTCAATTAAGGCGCTCACAGATAAAGACCGCAAAGATTTAATGTTCGGTCTCGACCAGGGTGTGGATTGGGTAGCGCTGAGCTTTGTGCGGAATCCCCAGGATATGCTCGAAATAAAAGAACTGATAGCCAGTGCGGGCAAGCAAGTACCGGTGATTGCCAAGATCGAAAAGCACGAGGCGATCGAACAAATGGAGGAAATTCTGGCCCTTTGCAACGGCGTGATGGTCGCCCGCGGCGATTTGGGAGTGGAACTGCCCGCCGAAGACGTGCCGATTTTACAAAAACGGCTGATTGCTACCTCCAACCGCATGGGGATTCCGGTAATTACCGCTACCCAGATGCTCGACAGCATGGTCAACAATCCCCGTCCCACCCGCGCCGAGATTTCCGACGTGGCGAACGCGATTCTCGACGGAACTGATGCGGTGATGCTCTCGAATGAAACGGCTGTCGGCAAGTTCCCCGTCGAAGCGGTGGCGACGATGGCGAGAATTGCGGTGCGGATGGAGAGGGAAGGAATTAAGCGCAACATTAGAAATGTAGAAGATGTCGGTCGATCGATCCCCAACGGCATCAGCCAAGCAGTCAGCCAAATCTCCGAACAGTTGAACGCGGCCGCAATTATGACGCTGACCAAAACCGGCTCTACAGCGCGCAATGTGTCGAAGTTCCGACCAAAAACTCCGATTTTGGCAGTTACTCCTCACGTAGACGTAGCCCGACAACTGCAATTAGTATGGGGAGTCAAACCCTTGCTGGTGCTGGATTTGCCCTCCACAGGCCAGACATTTCAATCTGCGATGACTGTCGCCCAGGAAAAAGAGTTACTCTGCGACGGAGATTTAGTGGTGATGACGGCCGGTACTCTGCAAGGGGTGGCCGGATCGACGGATTTGATCAAAGTTGAGATAGTGACAGCGGTTTTAGGCAAAGGCACCGGTGTCGGTTTGGGATCGGTGAGCGGCATGGCCCGGGTTGCTCGCACTGCTGCGGGTGTGGTGAATTTCCACGCAGGAGACATTTTGGTAGTCGATCGCACCAGCGCCGATTTTGTGGAGATGATTCGGAAAGCAGCCGGTGTGGTAACGGAGGAGGAAAGTTTGACTTCTCATGCCGCGATTATCGGTTTGCGTTTAGGCGTGCCGGTGATGGTGGGCGTGGAGAATGCCACGCGGGTAATTCGGGACGGAACTATGCTGACGCTGGATATGCAGCGGGGTTTAGTTTATTCCGGGGCCAGAGGCGGCTCAACTGACGGGGAACTAGCCGTTTAACAAGTTCTGAGTTAGGAGTTGTGGAGTTTTGAATTAAATTCTACAATTCCTTGCTTTTTTCGCTTAGGTTGTGCTAAAATCCAAAATTGTCTGTGCCGATGTAGCTCAGGGGTAGAGTATTCGATTCGTAATCGAACGGTCGTGGGTTCAAATCCCACCATCGGCTTTG